>CAMYIJ010000073.1 GCA_947258375.1 uncultured Acidimicrobiaceae bacterium | reverse complement strand
AGTGTGTCAGTGCGGCGCGCCGCCCGTGGGATGTAGCTAGAGCCTCCCCGAGCTTGTCGAGGAGGCTCTGGTAGCCCCGACCGGATTCGAACCGGCGTTACCGCCTTGAGAGGGCGGCGTCCTAGGCCCCTAGACGACGGGGCCGCAATTGCGGCCGTGTGCCGCAAAGGCGCTCGGGGGGGAGGACTCGAACCCCCAACGACAGGACCAGAACCTGCTGTGTTACCAATTACACCACCCCCGAATGGGTTGTGCGATGGGGGAGGATAGTCGATATGGGATCGCTTCCATCTCGAATCGTGCGCAGATGGCAGGAGGCGGAGCCAGATCACAACAAGTGGCCGAATCACAAGGATCGCCACCCAAGGTGGGCGAATGACAAAATCGTCTTACGCGCGCTCGGCGCCGGTAAGACGGCGAGGCCCCTCAGCCGTCTGTTGTGCACTCCGCGCGTAATAGCGCCTTGGAGTGCACAACAGACGGATCGGAAGACGGATAGGCGGTGATGTTCTACGCGGTCCCATGGACGGGGATCGCGGCTCCGGTGATCACGGCGGAAGCGGGCGATGCCAGGAAGTCGATGACGGAGGCTATCTCCTCGGGCTTGGGCCAATCGACGTAGGAGGCATAGGGCAGGGCGGCCCGGGTCGCCTGCGTGTCGATGACGGTCGGCAGGATCACGTTGGCCGTCACGTTGGTGTCGTCGAGCTCGCGAGCGACGGTCTTGACCAGGGCGGCGACTCCGGCTTTGGCCATGTTGAATGCAGCCTGGCCGGCGGGTGCATCGAGAGCGGCCTTGCTGCCGACCGCGATGATGCGGCCCCAGTCGGCGTCGCGCATATAGGGGATGGCGGCGCGCAGCGTGTGGAACGTGGAGCGGAGGTTGAGGTCGATCATACGATCGAAGCGGACATCGCTTGTCTCAGCGACGTCGCGCCCCCCGGCCCATCCTCCGACAAGGCTGCACAACACGTTGATAGCGCCGAAAGCCTCGGCCACCTCGCCCATGAAGTTGCTCACAGCATCCGGGTCGGTGGTGTCAACTCGCCTGATCAGCATCTGGTCCTCTTCGAGATCGATGACATCCTCGAGTTGTTCGGCTTCCTCGGGGATGATGTAGGTAACTGCGAGCTTGAAGTTGCGCCGGACGAGCAAGGGCACAATGGCGCGACCGAGGGCGCCTGTTCCTCCAGTGACTACTGCAACGGGCTGATCCATGAAGGACACGTTAGCTGAGGAGGCACCACCCCCATCTGATCACCGTGATTGATCTACGGAGTCAGCCTCTTGAACGCCTCGGCGAAGTCGATTCCCGCGGCGGCGCCATTGCGCGCCGCCCAGTCTCTGATCCGCTTCTCGAAAGCGGCACGGGCTTCGCCGCCGTCGTGTGCATTCCCCATCGTCGTTTCCCCCTGTGACGAGTGACAGAGCAATGCTGCGATCTTCATGTCGATTGATCCTGTGATGTCCTGCCAATGATCGGGCGCGTCTGCCGACCACAACAACATGGTGGTGGGGCGATGGGCGGCGACGGAGATCTCTGGGAAGAAGAGCGGGTCCCGGGCGGCGACCATGCCGTCGACGGCTCCGAGGCCGGTGGCGCGGTGGTCGGGGTGGACCTGATAGCGCTGCCAGGGATCGTGGCTGAAGAGCACATCGGGCTTTGCCAGGCGGATCTGCTCGGCGATCCGGCGGCGCAACTCCATCGAGTATTCGAGCTCCCCGTCAACGTAATCGAGGCGCACGACGCGAGCAGCCCCCAGAGTCGTCGCCGCGGCTTCCTGCTCGGCGGAGCGGAGCCGCGCCAGCTCGGCAGGGTCGGTGGCCGCATCCCAGCTCCCCTTGCTGCCGTCGGTGACGATGACCATCGTGACGTCACAACCGGCGGCGGCCCAGCCCGCCAGTGTTCCGCCACAGCCGAATTCGATGTCGTCGGGGTGAGCTCCGATGGCGAGGGCTCTGTCCGGCACGCCCAGTGGCTCCGGAGTCGCGCCAAGATCGCGGTAGAGGTTTGATGTCACGCTGGAGAATCTATCGCAGCGAGCAGCCTCTCGATCCATTTGCCCCGAGGGTGGCGCAGAGCGGCGTCGAGGTCGTCGACAGTGTCGAGGTCAAATGCGAGCCCGGGCCGTACGACCACAGCTGCTGTCGGCACCTGACGGAGGTGGCGATAAAACGAGCCGACTCCGTAGTGGAAATCGAGGTGCCCGGCGCCTCCGAGAGCCGATGTGCCGCCGTCGTGGCTGGGGGCGACAACCGCCGTGCCTCTGTTGAGTGGCTCGAGTACGGCCCGCACTTCCACTTCCGAGATGAGGGGTAGGTCGGCATGAAGCACCAGCCAGGCCCGGCCGGTGCCGATGGCATGATCTCGCAGCGCCGCGGCCGCCGCATTGAGCCCACCCGCGTCCGATTCCGTGATGGTCTCGAACCCGAGGTTCGCAGCCCAGCGCCGCACGCCGGTGTCGGCGGCGACGATGACGACTTCGGTGGCTGTATCAGCGACCACCGCCGCCGTGCGGGCTGCGATTCGGCGTCCCAGCACAGAGCGTGTAGCCGGGTCCAGCCGGAGGTGGAGCCGCTGCTTGGCGACGCCGAAGGGTTTCACCGGTATCCCTACCAGAGGAGGGCGCTCCTGAATCATGCGATCAAGCTAACCCCTCGGAATTGCTCCGTCATGGAGTAACGTCGCGCCATGTCCCGCAAGACCAAGATCATCGCTACGTTGGGTCCGGCCGTGGCGTCGCTCGAGGCCGTCGTCGAGCTGGTCGAGGCGGGCATGAACGTCGCCCGTCTCAACTTCTCCCATGGCAGTCACGAGGAGCATCGCAGCTTCCACGAGTGGATACGCCGGGCGTCCGAGCAACTCGGCATCCCGGTCGCGATCTTGCAGGACATCCAGGGCCCCCGCATCAGGGTGGGGTCGTTTCCCGGGGGTTCGATTGTCCTCGAAGAGGACGCGGAGATCGCTCTCACCCCGGGCCACGGAGAGGGCAGCGCCCGTGAGATCCAGATCGAGAACCTCGATGCCGCCGCCTTGTCGGAGGGATCAACAATCCTGATGGCGGACGGCATGATCGCTCTCGAGGCTCTGTCCGTTGACGACGGCATCGTCAAGTGCCGGGTGACCGGAGGAGGGATGCTGCGCGACCACAAGGGCGTCGCATTCCCCGGCATCCACGTCGACGTACCGGCCGTCACAGAGAAAGACGTGGCGGACCTCGAGCTGGGCAGGGAATTGGGAGTCGATTTCGTGGCTGCCTCTTTTGTCAACTCCGCTGCCAGCGTCCGTCAGGTGAAGCGGCTGGTCGACGGGGTGCCCGTCATCGCCAAGATCGAGTCGATCGTGGGGTACAGCAACCTCGGTGAGATCGTTGACGAGAGCGCCGGCGTAATGGTCGCTCGTGGCGATCTCGGCGTGGAGTTGTCCTTCGAGAGTGTGCCCCGCGCTCAGAAGCAGATCATCTCGCACGCCAATTCCAAGGCGAGGTTGAGTATCACTGCCACCGAAATGCTCGAGTCGATGACCTCGTCCCCCCGGCCGACCCGAGCCGAAGTCACCGACGTCTCGAGTGCCGTCCTCGATGGCACCGACGCAGTGATGCTGTCGGCCGAAACCGCCGTGGGGAACTATCCGGCGCGCACCGTGGCCGCCATGAGCCGTATCTGCGTGGAGGCTGAGGCCAGTCCCCGCTACACCCGCGGCGAGGAGATTCACTTTCTCGAATCGGCGGCGCGCTTCGCGTCGGCGACGGCACAGGCGTGCGTGGACGCGGCAGACAACCTCGACCTTGCGGCGATCGTCGCGTTCACAGAGTCCGGTTCCACCGCACGTTTGATATCCAAGTACCGCCCACACGCCGATATCTACGCGTACACGCCGCTCGAGGAGACCTACCGGCAGATGGCCCTCTACGCCGGCGTGACGCCGTTGCGGTTTACGCGGGTGGAGTCAACCGACGAGATGATCAACTATGCCGAGCAGAACCTGGTAGACCTCGGCATCGTCAAAACGGGCGACAGCGTGGTCATGGCTGCCGGAATCCCGCCGAACCGGGCCGCCGCCACCAATCTCATGAAGTTGCACCTGGTTGGGTCCGCCATCACAGGAATCCCGTGGCAACCGGAAGGGGACTCCGCCGACGACGTCTAGAGTCGGCGCCGACATCGGGTGCCCGAGGAGGAGTCATGGGACAGTCAATCGAGGTTGAGGCGACGGTGCTCGACGACGTCGCGCTATTCAACACAGACCGCGCCCTCACCGGACAGGACGGTGCCTCGTTCTCGTCTGCCGATGAGCTTGATGGGTCCGACTTTCCGGCTGAGCTGGCGCATCGGCTGTTCTCCGAAGTGCCGGCGATCGACCACGTCTTTGTGGCGTCGAACCAGGTGGTTGTGCGGCGCCCGCATGGCTGGGACGACCACGTCGTCGATACCGCCAGCCGCGTGATCTCCGACTTCTTCCTGTTCTACTGAGACACAGCCTCGGCGATCACGGCGTGTCGGGGGGTGCCTCGCCATCCTCAGGCTCAACGAAGACGCCGACCTGGATTACGACCGTCGCTCCGAAGTCGTGGGGGAGCCCCGGCGCGGGCGACTGCGCGATCACCTTGTTGTGCTCGGCCTCGTCCGTGACCTCGACCTCTTCCACGCTCGCGATAAAACTCCACTCCTCGATTATGGAGATTCCCTTGCCCCGATTGCGCCCGACGACGTCCGGGATCAGAACCGTGCACGGGGTGGGTGCGTCTTCGAGGTCGCATGGGTTGACGTTGATCTTGTTGGGTCGCGGCTTGTAGCGATGCGACCACACCTGAGTCTCGTTGGTCCCGTCGGTGTATTCGAAGTACCGGAAGATGTCGATCGTCCAGCCACGTGTGCCCGCGGTGTCCTCCACCTCGGTGCCGGGCGGCACCGCGGGATCGCCGACGTACTCGATCGGCGGATCGGTGTACCGGTAGCGGTCGCCGAGGCCTGCGGTGCAGGTGCGCCCGCCTGTATTGCCGAACATCTTGACTGTTATCGACCGGCTGGTGTAGGCGGTCTTGATGATCAGCAGGGCCTCGGTGTCATTCTTGAAGACGAGTTCGGGACCGCCCCATGAAACTGTGGCCTCACGACCCTCCGGGTACCGGGAGAAGTAGAGACTGTGCGGCGTGTGGGTGACATCCTCATAGCATCCGAAGAACGCCGCGTTGTAGATCGTCGTGGCGAACTGGGAGACGCCGCCGCCGACATCGTCGACTATCTCGCCACGCAGGATCATCGGCGCCGGCACGTAGCCCTTGGTGCGGGTGCGCTGCCCGACATGCGCGTTGAGGCTGAACTCCTCACCGGGCCACACGAGGGCGCCGTCGACGGCGTCGGCCATCGTTTGGATGTTGGTGACCCGGGCCTCGCAGCAGCTGTGCTCGGTGGTGGCTTCCGAGACCTTGGTGATCTCACCCATGGCTTCGGCCATCTCCGTGGTGAACTCGGCTTCGACACCTTCGGCGAACGGGAAGGAGCCGGTAGCGCCACTGCGGTCGGCGACGTCGAAGAGGCGGTCTACTACCAGATCCACGTCGAGCAGGGTTTCGGCGCGTGACGGCACCAGAGTGACCACGTCTTCTTCGTCGATCTCAAACGCGGCGTCGCGGGCCGGTTGCTCAATTGTCGTCCGCAGCGGGGCCAGGACCCGGTTGATCGGGCCCCGGTTGAACGAAAAGTCGATGCCGGGCGTCGGCCCGTCGGCATGCACGTCGACGATGAGCGCCGCGGCGAGCGTCGGAGCGGGGAACTCGATTTCGACTTCCGGATCGATGGCGCGCAGCGTGATTGCCGAGTCGATGATGCGGTTGGCTCGCGCGACGGCTCCGTCGATGTCGTCATCGGTGAGAGTCGGCTGCAATTGCCGGGTCAAGAGAGTCAGGGGCCGACGGCTGAGGTTCTGGACGGCGGCCAGCGTCGCCTGCTGGGCGGTCGGGTGATCGACGCCCTCGCCGGCGCGCGGATAATCGGGCTCGGCCACGCCATTCCTGATCAGGACGCCACCCTCATGGGCCGGGTTGTTGATGGCCTCTTGTTCCCAGACGTCAATACGTTCATCGAGTACCTCGGCGTCGATCGTCACCGGAACCGGCAATTCCCTCATGTCGCCAAACGAACCGAACCAGTCTCCGAACCGGCCGAAGAAGCCGCGCTCGCGCCGCTGCGCCATTGCCTCGTCGACAACAGCCTCTTCGTCTATGTCGAGGTTGAGTTCGCTCGGAAGAACTGGGAAGCTCATAGATCCGATTCGGATGTCCAGTGGTGTCGACGCGAGCTCCGCCTCGTACGCTCGGAGCGCCCCGAGGGCGTCGTCTTGCCCCAACCCACCGAGATCCACGCCGGCCGCCTGGACATTACGAGCCACCTCGCCATTGGCCCGAATCTCATCGACGGCAAACGCCATGACCGGCAGTAGCAGTAGCGCGCCGAGGCCGCCACCGATGACGGCGAGCTGGACGTTGCGGGACAGTTTCTGGAAACGCTTCACGAAATCCGTCGATGGTGGAGTGTGGGGGGGTTAGCGGGGATGGTCGAAAGAACACCTGGCGTAGCCGGCGACCAGCGCAAAGTGTAGTGGCTGGCCGTTATAGCCAAATCCCTTCGGAAGGGCGCGTCACTACGTACGATTGGGCCGTGTTCGAGTTTCCCTCACTGCCACGCGGCGAGCCGTTGAGCGTATCGGCGAGCCTCTACACCACGTATTTGCGATGTCCGGGTCAGGCCCTGGCTCATGCTCAGGGTGTCTACGGGCCGGACAGCCGGGCGTCCTTCTCTGGAATGCTGGCGCACCGGGTATTTGCGAGGCATCTGAGCACCGGCCCGATTGCAGAGGCCGACTTCGCTCAGGCGTGCCGCGAGGAGATCGGTCTTGCAATGAACCCGAAGCTCGGGTCGTTGCATCTGCGCCCCAGCGAGCTGCGGGGCGTGATCGACGAGGTGGGGGCTCTCTACGAGCGTTTCCAGGCGGCCCCTCTCGAAGGTTGCCGCAGCGTCGAGACGGAGCTGGCTGTGGAGGTTTCACCCGACGTCACACTGCGGGGTCGAATCGATGCGGTCTTTGATGATCCCACCGGGGTGCGTCTCGTCGATTGGAAGACCGGGGCGTTGGGAGGCGCTCAGGACCAGCTTTCGTTCTACTCGATGCTGTGGGGTCTCGAGCACGGTGAGCTTCCCGCCATCGTCGAAGCGGCCTCGGTCGCCTCGGGCGAACGGTACGAGGAGCTCCCCACCGCCGCGAGCGCCGTGGCGACCGGCCGGCGTGTTGCGGAGCTCGTGGCGACGCTGCGCGGCGGCTTCATCGACGGAGCCGCCGTCCCGCGAGTCGGCGGGCCCGGATGTCGGTATTGCCCGTGGCGGGACGAATGTGAAGAGGGTGTTGCGGCGCTGAGGGTGCTCAGCGCCTGAACGGCGTGGCAACGATGCCATACTGCCGCCGTCATGTTTCGCCTTCTCGCCCTGCACGCTCACCCCGACGACGAAAGCTCCAAGGGAGCCGCCACGGTCGCCGGATACGTCGACGCAGGGGTGCGCGCCGTCCTCGTCACGGCGACCGGCGGTGAAGCCGGTGACATCCTCAATCCGGCGATGGATCGCCCCGAGATAGCCGCCAACCTCGTCGCAGTACGCCACTCGGAACTGCAGGAGGCCGCGGCGATCATCGGCTACCACAAGGTCATCATGCTCGGCTACCGCGATTCGGGTATGCCCGACAGCGAAGACAACGAGCGGGCAGACGCTTTCACGAACGCGGATGACGAGGAGGTTCTGGAGCGTCTGGTGACCATCGTGCGAGATGAGAAGCCGCACGTCATCCTGGGTTACGACTCGCATGAGCGGTATCCGCATCCCGATCATCTGGCAGTCCATCGGCACGGTCTCGAGCTGTTTACCGCTGCCGCCGACGGTGACCGTTTCCCGAACGCCGGGGAGCCCTGGGCAGCCGCCAAGATGTACGCGCCGGTTCGCTCGGTCAATCGGATGGTGAAGATCCATCAGGCAATGCTCGAACGCGGTGAGGAATCCCCCTACGCGGAGTGGATCGAGCGCATCGACCCCGATGCCGATGTAGGCAAACGGATTACGGCGGTCGACATCTCGGCGACCATCAGCCGTGGTCGGGATGCATTGCGGGCTCACCGCACCCAGGTGGACCCCGACGGGTTCTGGTTCCGCGTTCCCGAGGAGGTCGTCCTCGCCTCGTATCCCTATGAGGATTTCGAGCTTCTGGCGGCGCGGGTGCCGGTGGAGCCTCGCGAATCCGACTTGTTCGACGGCATCGCCTTGGGCTGAGTTTCGCGGTCTGCCACAACCGGTGTTTGATCTGCTGTAATCGTCCTATGCCACTTGACCCCCTCGACCTCGCTGCCATCGGAACCGACCTCAAGCGGCTGACCGATCTGGTGCGGACATCCCGGATGCAACTCCCCGGGCCGGCTGCGGCCGACTTCGCTGCGGAACGAGACGAGATTCTCCTTACGTTTGATGGCTATCTCGAGCCGCGCATCGGTGCTCCCGACGCTCCGATCGTCGCCGCCATCGTCGGGCCGAGCGGCGTCGGGA
The DNA here is from genome assembly GCA_947258375.1 of uncultured Acidimicrobiaceae bacterium. Classification (GTDB taxonomy): domain Bacteria; phylum Actinomycetota; class Acidimicrobiia; order Spongiisociales; family UBA5794; genus JAHEJX01. The sequence continues at coordinate 11,184 of CAMYIJ010000073.1, read as the reverse complement.
AATCGACCCTGCTCAATTCGATCGCCGGCTCGCAAGTGTCGCTCGCCGGAGTGCTTCGACCGACAACACTTACCCCTCTGGTGTGGGCCGACGAAATGCAGCCAGACGAGTACTGGGCCGAGTTCTCCGCCCGGGTAGCCACTCATCTCGGGGACCGGGTCCATTCAGTCATGGCAGCGAGCCACATGACCGAGCACCTGACGGTGATCGACACGCCCGCTCTCGAGCCGCATGGCGGATTCGATGTGGCCGCCCAGGCCGTAGCGCTTTCCGACCTTTGTATCTTTGTGACGTCACCGACTCGCTACGCGGACGGTCGAGCGTGGCACTTCCTGCGCCGCACCAAACGGCGGGGCATCCCCATCCTCTTTGTGCTCAACCGCCTGCCGTCCCACATCGAGGAGCAAGAGGCGATACTCGGCGACTTCGCGAAGCGGCTCTACAACAGGGAGCTGCTGGCGGCACCGGATGCTTCCTTGCTTTTTGCGGTCGCCGAGGGTGAGATCAGTTCGACGATATCCGCACTCGATCCTGATTCCGTCCGGGCGATTCGCAAGGAGCTTGCCGAGGTGGCGGACCCGGTCTATCGCCAGGGCCTGGTTGACGAGACGGTGTATGCCACGGCCCGGATGGTCGCCGAGCGCTCCCGGGCTTTGACCAGGCCTTTGGCCGCCGAGCTGCCGGTGGTCGAGCGGCTGTTGGTGGCGGTCGCCCATGCGTACGAGGTCGAGGCCCGCATCCTCGACGCCGAATTGCGCGCCGGTGAGCTGCGGTTGGTCGACCCGCGAGCCGACTGGCCGTCCTCGGCGACGGCTGTGGCCGGAGTAGTGACCCGACGCGCCGGATCTGCCGCCCATGCGGCGGCATCGGCCTGGAGCAGCCACTCCGAGGGGTCGGATATCGTCGGCGAGGAAGGAGCTGAACTGTGGAGGCATGGAGCGAGCACCGCCAATGCGACCTCGCTGGCACTCGATTCCTGGCGAGCGGGTCTCGAAGCATTGGCGGTGACCCACGCTCGGGCCGGCCGGCTGCGATGGGGCAGCGGGCGGCGGGTTGTGGCCGCTCTGTGGCGAGCGGTCCTAGACGGTGACGCCGAATTGCCGCGGCGGATGCAGCGCAAGTTCTCCGATCGCGGCCAACAGATGCTCGAGACGGCCCGGGCAGAGTTCAGCGAGGCGCTGCGCAGTGGGCTGGCCCAGGATGGTGAACGCTTCACCGGCAAACTGCTCGGGTCCGATACAGCAGACGATCTGTACGCGGACATAATCGATAAGGCCGATCTCGTCGACGCTCGACTGGACGACCTCGCCGCCCAGATCCCGCGATCGTGGGTCGAGCAGGCCGAGGACGTCGAAATCGTCGCGGTGCCGGACGAGGTGCTCTCCATCCACATCAGTGAGGGCTCGACGGTTGTGGAATTGGGTGTGGATGAGTCGGACCCCGACGTGGTCGACGATGATGAAGCCGATTCGGCAGAGGCGACACTGGAGAACCATCCGTGAATCGCGGCGTCCTCGAGCTGATCGACGCAGTGGAGCTTGCCGTCTCGCGCAGCACCGGTAGCGCACCCCGTCGGGTGATTGCCGAAGCCCAACGGCGCATCGACGGCTTGCGTGATCGGAGAGGCCACTTCGGGGAGGTGCTGGTTGTAGCCCTGGCAGGGGGCACGGGCTGCGGCAAGTCGAGCGTGCTCAACGCCATCGCTGGCGAAGACGTTGCGGGAGTGTCGGTGCTGCGCCCGCACACGCAAACGCCGCTGGCGTGGATTCCCCGGGATCACTCCGAGGGAATCGAGCGGCTCCTCGACGATCTGGAGATCTCACAGCGGCTGCTCCAGGACGTCCTGCCATCGATCGCGTTTCTCGATCTACCGGACATCGATTCGATTGCGGATTGGCATCGCCAGATGGTCGAACATCTTCTCCCGCATGTCGATGCGGTGCTCTGGGTCGTGGACCCCGAGAAGTATCACGATGAGGTGATCCACGAGGAGTTTCTCAGCCCGGTGGCCTCCTTCGGTGATCAGTTCCTGTTCGCGCTCAACAAGATTGACCGGCTTTCTGCCGAGGAGACCGACACGATCCGGGAGGATCTGGCCGCATCGCTCAGTCACGATGGTTTCAAACGCCCGCTCGTCTTTCCGGTTGCCGCCGACCCCGAGTTCGGGCCGATACGGGGGATTGACGAGCTCGTTGAGTTCCTTGCCGATCAAGTCGACGTCAAGCGAGTCGCTATCAGCAAGGCCATCAACGACATGGCTGCCGTTCTCGAGGAGCTCGGAAGCGCGGCCCATGTCTGGGACGGCGGTTTCGTGGACTACCGGTCGCGATGGCAGCGGGCTCGCGACCTTTCGGCCGAGGAGCTCGTCGCGAACCAGGGCGCCGGCACCCGGCACGATGTGATCTGCCGTTTGGAAGACCTCATCGCCGCTCTCGCAGTCGAGGTGGGGCCAACGCTCGGGCAGAGTCTGCGCGAAGAATATCCGTCATCGAGGGTGGAGCAGGCGGTGGATGCCGCGCTCGCCGGAGAAGCGCAGGAGCCGGCGGCCCTGGCGGCCCGCCTCGACGCTACCCTTGGCGACCCGCTTCAGCTGTTGCTCTGGCACCGGGCGCACTTCGCGGCGACGCTGGCCGGCGCGGTCGTGGCGACGCATCAGCTGAAGGCCCGCCACGGCGCCGGTTGACGGGATCCGGCGGGTGTCATCGGCGTCAGTCGGGCAAGAGCAGGTTGAGAGCTTCCGGAGCCGGCGTGATCTCGAAGTAGTCGCCGGTTCCAAGCAGGTCCCCGTCGGCCTGGATCGGCGCCTCCGGGTCGGCTTCGACGATCAGCTTCTGGAAACCGTGCCAGATCTCGACTCCTCTGGCTTCACCGACATCACGTTTGGAAAGTGACCGGGACACGATGGCGACGGAGCGTCGGATGGGGAGCCCGGTTGCGGCGAAAGCCGCCGGGCCGTCGCTGGTGTCATCGGTGAGCCGCAGCGCCAGCGGACCGAAGTAGGTGTAGGGGTTGTGTACCTGGACCATAACGCTGACCGCATTGACGGATCTGCCGTCGCAGGTTGCCCGCAGGTTGGCCGGCTTGGCGCGATAGTCCCGGACGGCGACGGCGGCTGCGCTGCGCACGTAATGCAGAGCTCCGATGGTGCCCTTGGCCAGTGGCCGCTTCTCGGATTCGCGGACAACATCGGCGTCATATCCGATACCGAGAGCGAACAGGGCATGGTCCGACCGGGTGCCGTCTGTTACATGAGCCAGCGTGACCGGCCGCGGTTCGGATCCGACGATGACCTTGGCGGCCTTGGCCGGTTTGGAAGGAAGACCGATTATGCGGGCCAGAACGTTGGTCGTGCCTGCCGGGATGATTGCGAGAGCGGTATCAGTGTGTACGAGGCCATTCGCGACATGGTGGGCCACACCATCACCTCCCATCGCGGCGACGGCGTCGTAGCCGGACGCGGCTGCAGCCGCCGCGGCGGCCCGCGACCCGGCCGCACTGGTGGGCCACTCGGTGTCGACTTCGAAGCGCGTCCGGAGGACTTCGCTGACGGCCCGCAGCGAGGCTCCGGTGAAGCTCGAGGCAGCCGGATTGGCGATGATCAGAATGCGCGCCATAACGGGGAGCGTAACCGAGCCGGAGACCGACAAATGCGGCGTCAGCCGGCGAGAAGCTTCTCGATGCGCTCGCGGAGCTCAGTGGGGCGGAACGGCTTGGTCATGAAGTCGTCTGCGCCACCGGCGACGGCCTGCTCGGCCACTTCCGGCTGGGCGTGCGCCGTGAGGATCAGGACCTTGATGCCGGCGGTCGATTCGTCAGAGCGCAGATTGCGGAGGACCTCCCAGCCGTCCATGCCGGGCAAACCGATGTCGAGCACGATGGCGTCGGGGATCGTCATTCGTGCCTGTTCGAGTCCCTTGATACCGTCCTCGGCAGCAGAGAGTTCCACTTCGAGGACCCGCAAGCACACCTCGATGAGGCGGCGCACGCTCGCGGAGTCTTCTATCACAAGGATCCTGTGGTTCACAGGACCACTATCGGTGGATTCTGTTCCGTTCTATAACCGTTTCTGACATGGCCGACAATGTTTTGATCGCGTACCCTGAGCTTGACCTGGACACACTCGAGGAGGACAACAGTCGTGAAGCCGTATGCTTGCGAGCCATATTCAGACTTTTCGCTCGAGGAACCTCGGTCCGCGTACGCCGCTGCGGTCGACGAAGTTGCTGCCGCTCTTCCCGGATCGGCACCGATGGTCATTGCCGGTGAACCCCGCGAGGCAAATGCGACCATCCAAAGCGTCAATCCCGCCAGGCCGGAAGTTCTGGTGGCGACCGCGAGCTCGGCCGATGGCACCGACGCGGCGGCTGCCGTCGATGCGGCCTGGGAGGCGTTCTCCGAGTGGTCGAGGACGCCGGCGGCCGAGCGCGCCGAAATCGTCCACAGGATCGGCGATGTCATGGCGGAGCGGCTGTTCGAGTTCGCAGCCTGGATGACCCTCGAGGCCGGAAAGAACTACGCGGAGTCGGAGGCCGACACTGCCGAGGCGATCGACTTCTGCCGCTATTACGCCCACCTGGCTCTCGAGATGGCCGAGCCGGTGCCGGTCCACGACTATCCGGGGGAGACGAACGTGTCTTTCCTGAGGCCGCTTGGAGCCGGTGTTGTCATCCCGCCATGGAACTTCCCTCTCGCCATCCTGACGGGCATGACGGTGGGTCCGGTGGCAGCCGGCAATACCGTCGTTCTCAAGCCGGCCTCGAACACCCCGATGATCGGCTCGATGTTCATGGATGCGGTGCAGTCGGCCGGCGTCCCTCCCGGTGTCATCAACTTCCTGCCTGGTGGCGGCGGGACCATCGGAGACGCCCTGGTCGACAACCCCCGCACCCGGTTCATCAACTTCACGGGGTCGAAGGAAGTGGGGTTACGGATCGCCGAACGCGCTGCAGCCGTGCACCCCGAGCAGAGGTGGATGAAGCGCGCCTACATGGAGATGGGCGGCAAGGACGGGCTTATCGTCGACGAGACTGCCGATCTGGACGCGGCGGCTGCCGACGCGGTGCGCAGCGCCTACGGCTTCCAGGGTCAGAAGTGCTCGGCGTGCTCGCGGTTGATAGTCGTCGAGGCTGTCTACGACGACGTGCTGGATCGTGTACTCGATCTGACCGGCAAGCTGAGCATCGGCGATCCGGCCGCCAATCACGCAGTCGGTCCGGTGATCTCGGCCGCCCAGCACAGTTCGATTCTCGAGGAAATCGAGAGCGGCAAGGGAGAGGCTTCGCTCGTGGCCGGAGGCGGAGCCGTCGACATCGACGGCGGCTATTACATCGAGCCGACGATCTTCGCTGACGTTTCGCCCAATTCCCGGCTCGCCCAGCATGAGATCTTCGGCCCGGTGCTTTCGGTGATCAAGGCAGCCGACTTCGACGATGCGCTCGCGATCGCCAATGGCACGGAGTTCGGGCTCACCGGCGGGCTGTATTCAACGAGCGAGGAGAACATCAGTCGCGCCGAGAGCGACTTCTACGTGGGAAACCTGTACATCAACCGCAAGATCACCGGCGCTCTCGTAGGCATTCAACCGTTCGGCGGTTTCAACATGTCGGGCTCCAACGCCAAGGCTGGTGGCCCCGACTATCTGCGGCTCTTCATGGAGATGAAGTCGGTCACCAGGCGCCTGTGAGGCGCATGCCTTCGGCTCGTTCATCGTCCGGCTCGCCTGGAGGATCGCACTGAGACGACCGGGGTCCATAATGCAGGGCGACATGACCGCCCGATTGACAGCCCTGTTGTGTGTGGTGACCGCTCTTGTCGGCGCGTGCACCTCTGACGGCACCATCATCGGTGCCGCCCGGGCGGTCGACACCACCGTTGCCGAGTCACCGTCCGCGTCGTCGATCGCGCCTACTTCGTCGACGTCGACCTCGACGTCATCGACGACATCCACCCGGCCACCCGCGGTGACGGCAGGGCTCGCTGTGGTGCCTCCCGGCGGGGCTCCGGTGTATGAGGAGGATCGGGATGAACCGGCGTTCACGATCCACGAAGGCATCCTCCTCGGGTTCGATGATCGTGTCGGCGGCTTTCTCGAGGTCGTCGCCACCTGCAATCAAACGCTCTGGGTGCGCGCCCGCGAAGTGGAAGTCATCCCGAAAGCGCGGGGAGCCGGCCCGACCGGACAAGCCGATCTGGCCAGGGCGACCATCGTGATCGATCCGGGACACGGCGACCGGGACTGGGGCGGCGTCGGCCCGACCGGGCTTGCCGAGAAGGAGGTCAACCTCGACGTGGCCGATCGGGTGCGGGCGCTGCTACGGAGCTCCCACGACGTAGATTGGGCGACCGGGATGATCTCGCCGGGCGTTGCGGTGCCCGCCGCCGCTGCCGTGTGGTTGACGAGAAGCCCGGAGGGACCCAACAACGGTGACTACGAACTGGGCCTCGCCTACCGGAGTCACATCGCGAACAGTGCAGGGGCCGACGTCTTCGTGTCGATCCACGTCAACACGGTGCCGACCGCCGATCCCATCCAGCCGGGAAGCGAGGTCTTCTACGCCACATCGGTGCCGGGCTCGGATCGGCTGGCCTCGCTGATCCATGAGGAGCTGATTCGCGGGTTCCAGGTGTTCAGCGTCGACTGGAAGGGTGGCTTGATTCTCGGGGCGCGAGCCCGGGTCGATCCGGGCACGGACACCGACTACTACGGGATACTGCGGCGGGCCAACATGCCGGCCGTCATCGTCGAGGGTGCCTACATCTCGGAACCGGAGGAGGAAGCACTCATGCGGACCGCCGAGTTCCGCGAGGCATACGCAGCAGCCGTATACCGTGGCATCGTCCGATTCCTGACAACCCCGGAATCCGGGGAGAAGATCAACGATCCGGAGGTGTTCACAAGCGACGCCGGAACGCCGAATACCTCGGCTTGCGGCGTACCACGTCAGCCCTGAAAGGGCCCAGTCGACCAATTCTGGGGACAAATCCGGCGGACGGATAATGTGGGGTACGGATTTGGCGCAGTTTTGCCGATAGCTACTGTGAGTAGCGCACAATATTACGGTCAGTTACGACCGGGAGAGACACAGGGTGCCACGGGTGGCGACCTCTCTGACAATCAAACGCGATAGATTCACACGTGTCGGCATCGTTGCACTGCTCGTGTCGGCCACCATCACCGCTCTACCCGGCTCGTCTCACGCCGGCAATCTCACCTGTGACGGCAAGAACGTGACCCTTGCCGGCACCGAAGGCAACGACACCCTGATCGGCTCCGAGGGCATCGATGTCATCCATGGGCTCGGCGGCGACGATCTCATCCGCGGCCTCGGGGGCAACGACACCATCTGTGGAGGCGACGGCGACGATCAGCTGTACGGCGGGAAACGTGCCGACCGCATCTTTGGCGGTGCCGGCGCCGACCTCCTCTCCGGAGGGTCGGGGCGTGATCGACTCTCCGGCGGATCCGGTGACGACATCATCAACGGCGGATCCGCCGGAGACGAGCTACGGGGCGGCCCCGACGTCGACATCCTCTCGGGCGGTCCCGGCGCCGATGACATCTTTGGTAACGGCGGCGCCGATGAGCTCTTCGGAGGAGGTCAGGCCGACTATCTCGCCGGAGGGCCCGGTGGCGACCTGCTGGTGGCCATGGCCGGAAACGACAGTGTCGCCGGAAACGGCGGGTCCGATACGATCCGTGGCGACGGCGGCGACGACACCCTCGTCGGCGGCTCCGGGATCGATATGGTCGACGGCGGCGACGGAGGAGACAAATGCGCCGGCGACACCGTTGTCGCATGTGAAGGCCAGCCCATCGACTTCGCGTTCGAAAGGTTCCTGATCAACCAGGCGGTACCGGCCGCCGATTCGTCGCAGGCAGCCGGAGATCGGGTCGGTACTGTCCGCAACCGTGCCGGCATCGCCAGAGTGTTCATTTCGGCCGATCGGCCGGGACTGCCGTCTCCTACGGTCCATCTGTATTACAAGATCGATGGCACGGTCGGGAGAGTCCTGCTGGACGGTCCTGAGATTCTCCCGGAGAATCCGCTCGAGTCCGACCTCACCACGACTTTCAACTACGTTTTCGATGAGGCCTTCCTCGAGCCCGGCACTGACATGTACGTGGTCGTTGACCGCGGTGGTGGCACGCTGGAGGCGAGCGAGTCCAACAACCGTTACCCGCAGGCGGGGTGGGTGGACATCGACACTCGCGATGTTCCCACGCTACGGATGAGCGTCGTCCCGGTTGACGGTGTGGCCCTCACCCAGAATCAGGCGGAAGACCTTTTTGAAAAGATGATGAAGGTGCACCCGGTCGCCGACCACGACATAGATATCGTCGAAGGCTACGACTGTGAGTCCTGTACAGGTGACCTGCAGATGGACTGGCAGCGAGTCCTGTCCGACATGCTCTCCCTGCAGCAGGAGCCGGAGAACGCAGGTCGAATGTTCCACGCAATCGTTCCGGAGAGCTGGCGAGCCGCCAACGTCGCCGGTATTGCCTATGTCGGGTGGCCCGCTGCGGTCAGCTCGCTTGGCTACCGGGACAGCGAGACGATCGCTCATGAGGCTGGACACAACCTCAACCTGCTTCACAACCGCTGCACCGGCGGCGAGGGCAACCCCGATTTGGATTTCCCGTATGAGAACGGTTCGATCGGGCGGTGGGGCTACGACGCGGCCACCGGCACCACCTACAACCCTGATGACTGGGTCGACCTCATGACGTACTGCACTCCCGAGTGGATCAGCGACTTCTCCTACTCCAAGGTTCTGGACTATCGCTCGGCTGCCTACTCATACGACATCCAGGCGGATGGCCTGGCGCCGGCCGGAACGGGCACCGTCATCCAATTCAGTGGGTCGGTCCCGGCGAACGCCCGGGCCGTCGCCAATTTCGAAGCGGTCCCGGAGCACAAGCGTATCAACCGTATGCCGGTCACAGAGATCGCCTCGATTGAGGTCGTCGCCCATGCTGCCGTACCACCGATTCCCGGCGACAATCTGCTCGTCGGACGTAACGGCAAGGGAGAGGTCGTCACTGAAGTGTCCTTCAGGGCCTATGCGTTGGATCACGCTCCCGGTGCCCATTTCCTGTTCTCCGTCGAGATCTTGCCCGAGGACCTGGCGAGCATTGTCATCTGGGAAGTTGAGAAGTCGGGCAAGGTGCTGACCTCCCTGGCGGCGGACTAGACCACCAGAACGCGGCTCCCCTTAGTAGTCGCCGTCGTACCTCACCCTGTCCACGACCGTCCCCGCGCCGGTTTGCAGCATGACCGTGTCACCCCCGTTCGACCAGACCGCGTCATCGGCGCACCAGTAGAGGTCCTCGCGGCGATCGTCGCCGCAGCCCGTGCGGATGCGCAGCTCGTCGTCCGGGTCGAGCGTCACGCCATCGGGGAACTCGTAGCGGTGGGTCGATGACTCGTCGCGCAGTATCCATCCGGCCATGTCGGTAACGGCGTCGCCTGCATTGCGAACGACGATCCACTCCTCCGTCTTGTTCTGCCAATCGCGGCCGGCGGGGTCGTATTCGACCTCTGTGATGCGGATGGTGGCGTCGACAGTCTCGTCGCAGGCGTCCGGCGCCCACATCCCGCGCGCCTCGGCGAAGGCGGTGTCCGATAGTCTCACCAGCCTGGCCTCTTCCGGATCGCCACCCTGGAGAGCGACGGCGTGCCCCTCTGCCACCATCGTGGCGTTGATGAACATGCCGTTGGCGTAAACCGATCGGAGCAAGCGCCCATACCGATCGGTGTCGTCTTCACCGTCCTGCACCAGTGTGATCTCCGCATCGTCGAGGAGTTCGCGCAGGCGGGCCCGGGCTGCGTTGCCGTGGCACTCGTAGCCTTCTGGGGCGTTGATTCCCCGCATTCTGACTTCCACGACCTCTCCGTTCACGTCGGCTTCGAACGAGTCCCCATCGAAAACGCGCACGATGGACCCGGTATCGCCCCGAGGCGTCACCACCGTGGTCGGGGCCGATGTGCCCGCCGCTCCGGTTGGTCCGGATGTTCTGGTCGGAGTTGCCGTGCCGCAGGCGGCGGCCAACATCGCGATTGTCATGGCGAGCCGGAAAGTACGTTTCATCGGCGGCAACGGTAGTTGGGTTTGGCGCCCCGTCAGGTGCCATCGGCCGGGATCGGCTTGGCGCCTGTCGGGTTTAGAGTGCATACCGGCGTCTGTCGACGAGGTGGAAGCAAAGTTGGTCAGTCTTGAAGAACTCCAGGCCGCCGTGCTTGGCATTCCCGGAGTGGTGGGGGCAGAGGTAGCGGAATCAGAATCGGGCCCCCCGTCGGTGCGCGTGTGGACGGACGCGAGCCGCGATCCGGGCGAATTGCGTTCCGAGGTGAAGTCGCTCGTCGTGCGGGCGCGCCTGGCAACCCCCGAGCCGCAGCCGGCTCCTCCGGCCGAAGAAGACACCGTGCGCCCGATTTCGGCGGTGACCGACGCGCCCGGTAATCGCCGGGGCGGTCTCGGCCGCGGGCTCGACTCGATCATCGCGGTGACCGACAGTGAGCGGGCCCCGGCCCATCTGGTGTCAATCGATCTCGCCGCAGCGCCCGCTCTCGCCGTGATTGCCATTGAGGAGAGCGCTACCGGCGTCACGGTGCGAGCAGTCGACTCGGCGCGGTCCGTAGCGGAGGCAAAGGTCATCGGAGGCCCGGGTTCGATCAACCCCGCGATCGTTGCGGCGGTTGCCGAACTGCGGGGCGAGATCCCGGCTCCCCGGCTCGTCTCCGTGGAGCTCCGCGACACGGAAGTTGCCGCCGTCCTGGTGGTGACTCTGGAACTGGCCGACACGACCGTAGCCGCCGGCGCCGCCGTCGTCCGCGGGGGCATGCCGTTCACCCTCGGCCGCGCCACCTGGTCCGCCATCACCTCGGCCCGGGTGTGACGCGCCGAACCGTGTGCCACAATCTGGCGATGGAGATCGAGTGCCCGCAATGTGGAGAAACGGACGACCTCGCCGGCGTCCGCGACGGTGACATCATCCGGCTCACCTGTGGCTCGTGCAGTCACGAGTGGCCACGCGATCTGACGGCGCGCTGCCCGCAATGCGGCGGCGAGGACCTTCAGACTGTTCCGCTCGCCATTGTCGAGAAGAGCCGGGGCACCCAACTGTCGATCGTCGGCACCCGTCCCATCTATCTGTGCTCGGACTGTGACGCCGAGAAGCTGGCC
>CAMYIJ010000072.1 GCA_947258375.1 uncultured Acidimicrobiaceae bacterium | reverse complement strand
CCGCACAACCGTTGAAACGGTTCGTTCGGGCGAGAACTGCCGCAGTAAAAGACCGGCTCGTCGGGTTGTGGCTCCAATGGCCGGATGTTCTTCAAATGAACTTGGACAACTCGATTCATCGGTCGATAGAACTGCTTCTTCGTCTTCACGCGGCGATAATACAACCAACCGTAACGAGATTCCTTTCCGTGACCGTTTGGAGCTTGTGCTTTCCACGTCACGTGTCTCCACAAAATCGGTTCATGAAACGGCGTACATTTGAAGAGCGTACCCGGGTCGACGCCGTAGTTGAAAAAGACAACCAACGCCGCACGCCAATAATGTCCAACACTTAGATGTTGTTTCCAACCTCGCGGACGCTTCATCTGGTACGTCGCGAAATACAAAGCGTTGAGATCTGCCTTCGTCAGGTAATGCCGACCGGCGACATCTCTCTGCGGTTTTGGTTTCGGGAACCGTGGAAGGTGTTCAACCAAGTCGTGTTCCCAGGCCCAAGACAGAATCGCCCTGAGGTTCTCACGCGACTTATTGGCGGTTCGCCCCGCGTTCGTTCCGCCATCTTCTTTTGCCTGTTCGTGAACCCAATCCAGAAACTCTCGGATGTGAGTTCGCTCAATCTGATCGAGACCCACACCCTTTCCCCATGCCAGCCATTTAGTCAGGGTTGCGCGGTATTCCTTGCAAGTTCCCGATGACAGTTTTTTGGATGCCAGATACTTCTCTACGACGACGGTTAACGTAATTGACATTTGTACGTCTCCCGACCGCCGACAATTACCTCCAGTCAGAATCCTCCAGCCGACAGCCGTAGCGGGCTGACGGGTGGTACCGGCCCGCTGGCATTGCCGAAGGTGGCCATCACGCCGCGCGGTGCCAGCAGGTCGAGCCCGTCGTCGAACGTTGCCGCCCCGACACCGTCATAGACGACGGCCAGCGGATGCGGCCCGGCGATCTCCTCGATCGCATCCTTGAAGCTCGTCGTTTGATAGTTGATGACGTGATCGGCACCCGCCGAGCGAGCGATCTCGACCTTCTCCTCCGAACCCACCGTACCGAACACCACGGCACCCGCCAGTTTGGCGATCTGCACCAGAAGCCGGCCGACCCCACCCGCAGCAGCATGGATCAGGCAGCGATCCCCGGGCTGCAGCGCATACGTGTCGGTGGCGAGATAGTGGGCTGTCAGGCCCTGCAGCATCACCGCGGCGCCCAACTCGAACGACACGTCGTCCGGCAGCGGCACGATCCGGTTCGCCGGCGCAACGACACGTTCGGCATAGCTCCCGATCTCGCCGGTCCACGCCACTCTGGTTCCCACGAGCGACTCGTCGACACCCTCTCCGACGGAGAGGACGGTGCCGGCGCCTTCAAGGCCGGGCGTGAAAGGCAACTCCATCGGATACAGGCCGGTGCGGTGATACGTGTCGATGTAGTTGACCCCGCCAAAAGCAATGTCGATCAGGACTTGACCGGGCCCGGCCGTCGGCTCGGCGGCTTCCGACCACTCCAGAACCTCAGGACCGCCGACGGCGTTGATGACGATGGCGTGCACGATGAACTCCTCACGGTGACGGAGCCTCAGGCTAGGCGGTGATCGATACGGGAGGCGTCGGTTCACCTAGGGGCCCGGGCGCCATGTCGATCACATCCGGAACCTCGATCGAGACCCTGGCATCCATGCCGGCAATGATGAAAACGAGGTTGTCGATCGTGACCGTCCCCTTCTTGAAGTACTCCGAATGGCCGGCCGAGCCGTCCGTGTGAATCTCCAGGGCGCCGAAGTCCTCGTGCGCCGGATTGACGCCGTGGTGCAGCTCTCTGTTGGCGTCCTCGCCGCCGAGCGAGTCGAACAGCCGGCGGATAGCCTGCTCCAGTTGCCGCGCCGGCGTGAGGTACTCCGAGACGTCGATACCGGCCCCGATCAGATCGCCGTCGGCCAGACCCGCCCACACAACGCCGCCGGGCTTCAACTTGGCATCATCGGCGTGGGCGAGCCCGGTGCCGGGGCTGCCGACGAACACCACCTCATTGGCGGCGAGCCCGGCCGCAGCCGCCAGGCCTGTCACGAGGGATCCGTAGCTGTGGCCGATGACAGTTATGTGGCGACGGCCCGGCAGTGAGCCCATGCCGGCTACGAAGTCCACCAGGTCGCCGTGGCCTGCATCGGCGGCAGTCCGCAGGACGGCGTCTGCCCCATCGGGGGTGTCGTACCCAAGCCATGCGATGGTCGCAACATCGTCGATTCCCAATTCCCCGGCCCGCTCATGGATACTGCGGGCACTGGCTCGAAACCCGCCGGCGCCGTCACTGAAGTTCGAACGATCGTTCGTGATCCCGGGGACTACGACGCCGATGTTCCCGGCGCCTTCGAGATCACCAAACACCTCGGCGACACGGCCGTCACCGGACGGGTCGAACAGCAGAATCTGTCGATCCTCCGCCAGCCACAGCTCGAGTTCGGTGATCTCACCGTTTATCTCGTCGAGTTGCGCCTCCATGACGCGCTCCATGAACCACACCAGACCCCCTGCGAGGAGCGTGTCACTGACCGACGCGGCGCGCTGCCGCAGCAGGGCGACGCGTTGCGCGATCAGCAGGTCATTGGCCGCATACCGCGCCCACGGCGGGGCGCCGTCCATTCCGCAGATTGCGGCGGGGAACGCCGCGGTGAGCACGCCGATGGTTTCCCGCGTCTGCGACGCGAAGTACGCGGCGACCTCCGCGGGCGCCTGGTCGAGCAGGCGCCTGATAGTCGCAGCCGAGACGACGACAGGCCCTGCGGGCGGCCCGGCTCCGATCGGCACTGCCTTTGCCAGCACCGCCCGGCTGACATGGGAAGCGGCCAGCAGGCGCGGTTGCCTGGCAGCGGCCGTTTCGGCGAGTACGGCATCGATGCGCCACCGGAAGTCTTCCGATGCGCTCCGCAGCGTGCCGACCGTCGATGTGAGCCGGAAGCCGACCCGATCCGCCGCGTTTTCCCGTCCCAGCCGCTGGAGCGGATCCACTGCGCGCAGGGCCGCCCGCTCGATTGTGTCGGACCGCACGTCGAGCACGGCGCCGAGATCGGCCAATCCGGCTGGATCAATCCCGACAATCGTCATTGCCACGCCACCTGGCACAGCTCCGTGCTGCCTGCAGCGACGAGGTAACCCCGGCCGACGGGAAAGAAGGCAGGGCCCCGCCGGGGCAGGCTCGTCTGCCAGAGATCTCCGTCGGCCGTGGGATTCGGGTTGAGCGCCAGGCCAAGACGGCTGCGGCGCACTGCCTGGGTCCAGTGCCCGTAGGCCGAGCGGAGCACGTCGCCGACGCCGGCAGCAAAGACATGACAGTGCGGATGCCGATCCGCGATCAGGCCTGCCAGGGTTCCTGCGGAGTCTTCTACGTCCTCGGCATCGTCGATCAGGATGGCGTGCAGCTGGTCCGCCCCGGACCCGGCGGGCGCTCGCAGCAGCTGATCGGGGTCGGAAACGATCGTGTCGACAGCGGCACAATCGGCGAGTGGGCTGCGGCGGGGTATGAGCGCCGTGATGTGGATGTCGGGCCGGGCAGAGCGCAACACGGTGGCAATCGTGGTCAGCGTCGTGCTCTTGCCCGATCGAGCCGGACCGCTGATCAGCACGTGGTCGCCTTCACGGAGTGTCCACGCGATCGGAGACAGCGAGTCGTCGCCGACGGCAACCGGGACACGCCACTCGAGGTCGTACACCTCGGCACCGGCGACGATGTCGGGAATCTTGATCTCCGTCGGCAGCAGTTCGATAGCCCAGGGTGTGTGGTCCTGAGCGATAGGGTCGAGCGGGCTCACCACTTCGGCGATGTCGCCGGCGGAGACTGAGGCCAGCTGAATCTCGAACGAGGTGCCGGCCTCGAAGGCTCGACCGGGAACCTCGGGAGGATCCGCGGCCGTTACTCCCAATCCTGTGTACTCATACCGATCCGCGAGCTGCATGACCAACTTCGCGGGTACGAGTGAGGCCACTTGTGCCGGAATGTCGACCGGCTGCTTGGCCGTGGCTATGACTACGACACCAACCCCGGGGCCGTCGGCCACTATCCGGCCCAGCGACTCCTTGATGGCCATGTCTGCCGGATCATCGAAGGCCGCCCGGAAACCGGCGAAGTTGTCCACGCCAACGACGATCCGGGGCTTACCTTCCAGACGGTCGGGTGACGTGGACGCCAACTCCCGTCGTTCCGCCACCTCTCGCAGGAGATACCGCAGGAGCCGCACCTGCCGATCTCGTTCGCCGGCGCCGATGACGGCCCCGACGTGCGGCAGGGCTTCGAGAGGGCCGAGCCGCTGATCGTCGAAATCGAGCAGGTAGGCGTGCAGACTCGCCGGCGACTCGGCGCGGCAGGCGGCCGCAACGGCAGTGAGCAGTGCGCTCGACGTTCCCGAACCCTGCACCCCGTAGATCAAGAGGTTGGCGTCGGTCGCCCAGGAGTAGATCCCGCGCCGCTGCCGGTGGGGCTCATCGACAAATCCGATCGGCGCCCGTCCGACCCGGCCGGCCGCGGCGTCGGCGTTCAGCTCCGCCAGCTGCAATGTGGCCGGAAGTGGGTCGGGCCACGGCAGCCGAGGCTGCCGCATACCGGCTTTCCTTGCCGCCTCGGTCA
The DNA here is from genome assembly GCA_947258375.1 of uncultured Acidimicrobiaceae bacterium. Classification (GTDB taxonomy): domain Bacteria; phylum Actinomycetota; class Acidimicrobiia; order Spongiisociales; family UBA5794; genus JAHEJX01. The sequence continues at coordinate 33,222 of CAMYIJ010000072.1, read as the reverse complement.
CCACGGCGACCAACTCCTCGAGATCGCTCGGCCCTTCGCCACCATCGCCATCGGCGCCGGCTGTCGAGGATCGTTCACCCGCCAACAGGAATGGGGACACCGACACAGCCGATCCGGAGCCGTTCGACCGACCCGTGACGAGTGCCGACTGGAAAGCCACGATGTCACCCGGCCCCCTCCGAAGGAATCCCCGCCCGGGCCGGGATCGGGAGAGCCCGGCGGCCTCGGAGGTCCCCAGCACGTCCATCGAGTCGGCAACATCCTGCACCCGGAGGGAGATTCGCAGATTGGTGTTGGCCCGGATGTTGTCGTTGATGATGCCGTTGGGCCGCTGGGTTGCCAACAGCAGGTGAACCCCCAGGCTGCGGCCGCGCTGGGCGATATCGACGAGAGCTGCCATGAAGTCGGGCAACTCCCTTGCCAGGGCGGCGAACTCGTCGATGACGACAAGCAGCCGGGGCAGAGGTTCATCGGCCCGGCTCTGCTGGTATGCGGCGATGTCGTCTGCGGCCACTAGTCGCAGGGTTTCTTCGCGGTGGCGCAACTCGGCCTCGAGGCATGTCAATGCCCGCTGCGCGAGATGTCCGTCGAGATCGGTCACCATGCCGACGGTGTGCGGCAGGCCGGCGCAAGCATCGAAGGCACTTCCGCCCTTGTAATCGATGAGAACGAAGTTGAGGTGCTCTGGGTCGACCGAAGCGGCCAGTGAGGCAACCAGAGTGCGCAGCAGTTCCGACTTGCCGGCCCCGGTCGTCCCGGCAAGGAGCGCATGGGGACCGTCTCCGGCCCAGTCGACGACGAGCGGCCCTTCAGCGGTGGTTCCGATGGGCGCCGCCGGCACCGGGGTCGGACCCGCCGCCGCCCAGCGGCGCACGATCGTGTCCGCGGTTGGACTGCCCAGGCCGATGAGGTCGGTCAGGCTCACCAGATCGGGCAAATTGCCCCCGGATGTGGTCAGCTCCGGATCGTCCTGCCCGCCAATCTGCCGAGCGAGGCGCCGGGCGGCCGACGCGGCCAACCGCCATCCGCGAATCGGCTCGACGCGTTGGGCCCGGCTCGGACGATCGAGTACCGCCACACCCCTCTCGTCGACAGTGGCGATGTCGGTGCACGATGAAGGCAGCTCCTCCACGGTGCGCGCCAGGGCGATACCACAGCGACGCCGCCGGCCCTCGCCGCTGAGGGCTCGCCGTACGGCAGCCGTAGCAGCCGTGGTGACATCTTCGATGTCGATCAGCAGCAGCGTCGCCGGGCCGATCTTGCCGCGGCGCCTCGAGGCGGCAAGATCATCGTCGGCCGGGTCGAGGAGTGATGCCAACAGATCGTCCGCCTCTTCTCCCGGCCGCGCCACGGCCAACCGGCGGCTGTCACCATCGATCCGCAGGTGGGGCAGCCACTTGAGCCAATCCCACTCGGCAGGGTGGTCGGTGACAATCACCAACGCCAGATCGGAGGGACCATGGTGGGCGGCCGCCTGAGTGATGAGCCAGCGCACCATCTCGATCTGGCGGCGGCGGTGGCCCACGATTCCGACGACGCCGCCGTCGCCGAGTTCCACGATCACCGGCACTTCGGGCAACTCCGCCGAGGCGGCGAGCAAGTCGTTGGCCGCGGGAGCCCGATCGGGCTCCGGTGGGCTCACGTCGGGCGCCCAAGCCAGTGTGCCCACCCCGATGGCGAGCTCCATGAAGTCGGTATGGTCGTGACGTCGCTGCCAAAGCCGGGAATCGCGGCGCACGATTCTCTCGACCAGTCGAGCCGGCCCCGGAGAACTCCGCCACGCCATCTTGTGAGCAGCGTGCCGCAGTGCCCCCAGACGCTCGGCGAACTCGGTCATGGCGGCGGCGAGCCCGGCTGCCGTCTCGTCGTTGGTTCGCCGGGTTCTCCGCCTGTCCTCGTACCAGTTCGCCAGCATCATCGCCGGGCTGAAGATGGCGAACATCGCCATCATCGGGTTCCACACGAGCGCCATCAGTCCCCCGATCAGGACCGGGATCACCAGGGCGCCCCACCCGAAGCGCATCGGCTGCTGGGCTGCGGGAGGGACGCTCGGCGCTACCAGCAGGGGAAGGCTGGCAGGGAACTCGGATCGCGGCGGTCGATTGAAGGCGGCGCGACCGCCGGCTTCAGATTGCGGCGGGACCAGCATGAAGCGATAGGCCTGGTTCTCGATCCTGACCAGATCCCCCGGAGTGAGTCGCGCGATCGTGTCGATCGGCTCACCCTCGATCGTCAACCGACCGGAGCCCGGGTCGATTCGGGTGGCTCCATCCACGTCGACGTACAGACACGCAGCTCCCCCCTGGATACCACGCCCCTGTACGCCGACGTCGACACAACCGACCCGATGAACCCCGGGTGGGAGCTGGATCGACCGGCCGGCAGCGCTCCCGGACAGTCCGATGAGCATGCAGACAGGTTTGTCGCGAACCTCGCTCAACGATTCGAGCCGCGACCCGCGCACGAGCGAAAGATCCCCCATCGGCCGCTCTACCGACACAGGGAACCCGTCTACGAGAACACATCCGGGCTGCTCCCCGAAGACGTTTTCGAGAAACCGGCCTACTGGCATCGTTCCGTCGGCCAGTGAAACCTCGACCTCGAAATCCTCGCCGCCCCGGGCAACTACCACCTCGTTTTGTACGGGGGTCGCCATTGCGCCTCCTCAGAACGCGCCCGACGGCACTGTGCCCGTCGGGTCGCTGGCGGCCTGCTGGGCTTCGATTCGCGACGCGTCATGAAGCAGCCGGTTGGCTTCGGATCGGAGTTGGGATGCCCGACTCTCGAAGCTGCTTGCTTCTCCGGCGATCTCATCTGCCTGCTGGTCGACATTGCGGCTTTGGGCCTCTGCCTCGTACTCGAACTGGGAAGCCGCCGGCCCCTGCCAGACCGTCCGGGAGATCCCGGCGATGTCTGACAGGAGCCCACGTATCGACGTCGCCACCGACCGCAATGTGTGCGCCGACTCCTCGAGGACTCGGGCTTCGGTGCGATACCGGGAAGCCTTCTGACGCATCTCGTACGGTGTCATGTCGTGTGGCCCAGCCCTCAGGCTCAGCGGGTGGCGGCTTCGATGTTCTGCCGGTACTTGCCCACTGCCATCGACGCTTCCTTCAGCGCACCCTCGAGCTTGACCATCGCCGGCTGGAAGTCGCTGGACCAGGCCGTGCGGAATTTGTCCGCCCCCGGACCCGACCAGGCGGTGGCCCCCGGTTGCACCCGGCTGTTCAGAGTCCGGGTGAGTTGGTCAACCTCCGCCGCCTTGGTCTCGAAGAGGCCTTTCAAGCCATCGAGATCCGCCAGATTTGCGCCGAACATTCCGTTTGCCATATGGCTTCCTTTCGTTGCGGGAGGCCAATCGCCTCTTGCCTGCTGGACAGTATCAACGGTATTTAACGATTGTCAAGTAAGCATAACAAGGTTTTTTAGTTGACAAGAATATTTATTCTTGCTTATAGTGATTCCATGACTCTGCCATCGAGACCCCGGACGAGAAGCGGTGTCGTCGTAGCCGCCCTCTGTGGATTCGAGGCAGCAGCCATCGCCCTCCTGCATCGATTGGGGGAGATCAGCTGGATGACGATTCCCTGGGGTTCGGTGCGATCGTGGCTCGACATTGCCCCACTCGAGGATGTGGTTGCTTCGGGCTTCCGCTCGATCGCTCTTGTCGTCGCCTACTGGATCGCGGCATCCACGGCGGCCTACGCGGCCGCCAGGATTTCGCGGGTACCGCGACTGATTCGGGCCGCGGCATGGGCCACCCTGCCACCGATCCGACGCGCGATCGATCGGGCCATCGCCGTCACCGTCACTGCGACCGCCCTCGCCTCACCAATTGCCCCGGCGGTCGCCGGCGAGATCCCGTCACCACCGGAGCCGATCGTCTATCAGATATTGGACGGTGGGGTTCCCACGCCGATCAACCCGCCGGTGGTCGACCCCACAGTCATCCTTCCCCCCGGGGTCGGAGGCGCCGGCTACACGCCGCAGCCGGCGGGCGGTCTCGCCGTGGAGGACGAGGCCGCCGCCGCTGAACCCGGCGGAGTGCGCCACGAGGCCGGCGCTGCGGGCGATACCGCCGTCCACGAAGTCGTCACCGGCGACAACCTGTGGACGATCTCGGCCGGCCACCTGCGCACTCTCTTCCCGGAACTGGAGCCGGCCACCGGCGAGATCGCGGTGTATTGGCGCCACGTCATCGAGACCAACGCCGCCAACCTACGGTCGGGCAACCCCAACCTCATCTACCCCGGCGAACAGATCGTGCTGCCGGATCCGGGCTCGAGGGAAAACACATGACGGCCTCAATCGGCCGGCCCGTCACCGACCTCGATGACTTCCTGGAGGTCGCCCCGAACACTCCGCGGCCGGTTGCCGAGGAGCCGATGGCCCGCCCACAGCGCCGCAGATCCTGGGCCGGCTGGTCGATCATGGCGGCCGCCGTGCTCCTCGTGGCGGGAGGGGTCGGCTACTGGCTGCTACGCCCGCCGCCGGCATCGGAGGGGGCAACCGGTACCGCAGTCATGCCCGGCGCATCTGCAATGCCCTACGGCGTTCCCGGATTCGCCGAGATGTTCCTTGCCTCCTATCTGACCGGCGCAGCGGACTCAGTCGGCGAGTTCCTGCCCGGAGCCCCGCCCCTGACGGCGATGACGCCGGCTATCCACTACGTGACTCAGACCGCCGCAATGGAGGTGACGCGAGTCGACGATGACTACTGGAGCGTCGTTGTTGCCGCCGACGTACTCACCCTGAGAGAAGGCGCGTACCACCCGGCCGGTATCCAGTACTTCCAGATCGGCGTCGTCAACGACGGTGGACGCCTGGTCGCCGCGGCACTACCCGCCCGGGTCGGGGGCCCCGCTCCGCGGCCCGCACCGCCGCGCGCACTTCAAGTCGCCGACGGGACTCCCACCGATGAGCAGACCGCCCTGGTCGGAGATTTCCTCGAGGCACTCCTCACCGGTCGCCGCGACCTCGAACGGTATGTCTCTCCTGGCAGCGCCATCGACCCAATCTCGCCGGCCCCCTACCAGGCGATATCGGTTACGTCGGTGGCCCTGTTCGGAGACGGATCGGCCCTGGCGGCGGTCGACGCGCAATCCGGCGGCGGCTCCATCGATTCCATGCAGTACGTCATCCGGTTCTCCGACGAGGGCGCGCGACCGTCGGTGGCCGGACTCCTGCCGGGGCCGCCTCCCATCAGCCGCGGCGGGCAGGGCGGATCGTGAGCGGCGGGTTCTGCGGCATCGACCCGGCAGCGCTGGGAAGTCTTGCAGTCCGGCTGGACTGGACGGCAGCCGACCTCGACGCGCAGGCTGACAGGGCCGCCGAGCGACTCACGCGAGGTTCACGTGGCTCTGTCGCCGACTCGGTAGGGACCCATCTCGCGACAAGCTCACACTGGGCACGCATCGGAGCCGCCGATCTGCGCCGTCGCGCCGCCGCCATTGAGGCCGCGGAGGAGCTCCAACTCATGGGTCCGCTAGTCGGCACCGGCGCCGTATCCCTCCCTTCGGATGAGCTGGAGGACTGGATCCGGGGAGCCCTCGGGATCTGGAACGGACGCATCGACGAGAGATTCCCCCTCGGCCGCTGGGTGTTTGGCAACCTGTGGATCAACCGGGTTGTGCAGCGCTGGCGGGGCGCCGGTCCGACCATCAACGGAACACTCCGGGTACCGACTATCGCCAACGGCTGGCTCCCCAGGCAGCTGATGAGGAGCGGTCACTTCAGATGGCTCTCCAGCCCGGCGGTCCAGACCGCGGGCAGACGGATCTCCGGCGGGCTTGCCATGGTGAGCACAATCGGCGACGCCAAGGTCGTCTGGGACCACGGCAACCCCGTCGAAGCCTTCCAGAACGAGGGCGCCGGATACGTCGCCGATGTCGCCCGCCTCGGCTTCAGCGGATCGACCACCGCGTTCTTCGTGGCCCCCAACCCGGTCACCGGGGGCATCGTCATCGTCACCGGCGTCGTCTGGGTGGGTGCCGAGGTAGTCGACCACTGGGACGAGATCGCAGACACCTGGAAGGCCACATACGAGCACCTCGAGCGCGGCGCGCAGGTGTCCTACGACTCGGCAACGATGGGGCTGAGCGTCGGCTGGGATTGGACCGCTGATCGCTGGGATGACGTCGTCGACTGGACCGCCGTCGGAGTGGAATCACTCACCGCTATCGGTGAGTCCGGACTCGACCAGCTCACCCGCGCCGTCGAATGGGGCGATGATCGCCTCGACGACGCAATGGATTGGACGGGTGACCGCGTTGGGGATCTCGTCGATATGGGTTCCGGTCTGCTCGACGCCGGCGATGCATGGGACTTCGCCAAGGGGATGTTCGGGGGATAGGAGAACCACATGACCGTAAGCATGAACACCGGTGCCGAGACGATCCGGATCGACCGGAGCTACGTGCCACTGCTGCTCAAGCTCAAGTCCGCCGGGGCCGTCGGCAGTGATGAATCCTCCGAGAGTGCCCTCTCCCAACTCGAAGCCGGCGACGTGCTGCGCGACGGACAACTCCATCCAATGGCCGATGCCATTCTCGACCTGGTCGCGGAACCGGCTCTCGTCGTGAGCGTTGAGCGAATGCGCCTTGGGTCCGTAGCGGCGTCGACCATCTGGGCTGCACCGTACGGAGCGACGATAGGAACTCGCGTCGACGGTGGGGTCTACGAGTTGAAACTGGCCAACACGGCGCTCCTCCCTTTTCACCTCTTCCAGCTCATTCACCTTCGTCCGCTGCCGGATGGCGAACCGGCAGATGTCATCCTGCCGGCCGAGGCCATGCTGGCCGCCGAGGCTCTTCTCTACGACGGCAACCGTACCGGAGCGATGCGGGGGCTGACTGCTGCCGGCGTGAGTGAAGCGGGCTCCGCTGCCGTAATCGCCATCTTGGAGTCGCGGATCGCCAGCTGGCGAATTCATTCGCTCTGGTCGAACGGAGACGTGACCGTGACGCGTCAGGCTCACGGGATGGACTGCGGACCGCGGGGCCACGTGCTGGCCACGATCGGATCGGCCGAGCCGACGATCAGCCTGCGCGCGGCGACGTTCGCCGACGTGACCGCGGCGATCCGATCGGTGCTTCCCGGGTAGCGGGGGCTACTGCGTCTGGAGATCTCGGGGAGTCCCGATGACGCGGAACCCGGTCGAACCGAGCCAATCGAAACGAGGTCGGCGAGCGAGAAGAGGCCTAGGGCGTGCCCGTTTGCTCCTGGATCCACTCCACGGCTCGATCCACTGTTCGGAACAGTTCGGACGGCACACCAGAGGGATCGACCAACTGGAAGCTGCGCCAGAGGGTCACGTAGCTTGGATTGGTTGCAACCACGGCGCGGCACGGAGGGGACTCCATCTCCTTCATGAAGTATGCGCGAACGTGGCGATCGATGTAGGGAATCCGCACAATCTCGAGCAGCACGGGCGGCTCTAGAGAGGCGATCAACTCACGACGCGCCTCGAGGAACGCGGCAGCCTCCTCCAAAGTCGGTTTGATATCGAAGTCGAAGACGATGTGGAGAATTCCGTCGGGGCGCAGAGTGATGGAGCCGTACGGCTCAACTCGCGGGTCGCTGTCCATTCACCGACGCTACAGGAACTCAACGGATAACAACGACCAATGGCTGCCGAACCGGGTGAGCGCTAACGGTTCGGCTCGTCGTCGGAGGCGAGCTCGGCAACCACACGTTCCACTTCGATCTCGGCGGCAGCTATGCGCTCCCGGCAGTACCCGACCAGGAGCACGGCCCGAGCTACCTTCTGCGACAGGACGTCCACGTCGACCTCGTCTCGCTCGATGGCGGCCAAGATCTGATCGAGCTCCTCGACCGCCGCGGAGTAACTGGTCGGCTGTACGGACTGAGTCACTGGGTCTCCTCCACCCGACTGATGATTTCGCCCGCCTCCACCGTAGTGCGGAGCCGGGCGCCGGTCGGCACTGCGGCCGGCGTGCGCACAATCCTGCCGTCGCCGTCGCGCGTCACCGACCAGCCCCGCGCCAGCAGCCGGCGCGGATCGACGGCGGCCACCCGTGCTTCAACGGCGTCGAGCCGTTCCACCGCCGCCGCGGTCGTGCGTCGCGCAGCCGGACGCAGCCGATCGGCCGCGGAGTCGAGCACGTCAACGCGCCGGTCAATCGTGAGTCGGCTGGCCGCGGCAACTCGCTGTGACGATCTGCCGAGTTGGCTGCGTGCTGCCCTCATCTGGAGTCGTGACGCACCCGCAGTCGCCGCGGCACGGCGATCGAGCGCTCTCACGGCAGATCGCAGCCCACGCCGGGCGTGCCGGCCCACCGCAGTTGCCGCCACGTCGAGACGGCGAGCGGCATCGGAGATCCGGTCGACGAGGAACTGGGCGGCCGCGGTAGGGGTCTTGGCCGCGATCTGGGCGACTTCTCCGGCGACTGGAGAATCGACCTCGTGGCCGATTCCTGTGATCACCGGGACCTCGCTGGTGGCGATGGCTATCGCCACCGGCTCGGCATCGAACGCGGCGAGATCGAGCGCCGATCCCCCGCCCCGCACGATCGCGATGACATCGACTCGATCCTGCAGCGTCAGTATGGAGCGCACGATCGACTCAGGTGCCTCGGGCCCCTGCACTCTGGTATCGACTTCGACCAGCCGGAATGCCCAACCCGACGCGCGCAGCGTCTCCGTGAAATCGGCATGAGCCGCGCTCCCGAGCGACGTGACGAGGCCGACCGACAGCGGTAGCAGCGGCATGGGTAGGGCTCGATTGCGCTCGAGATGCCCCGCCGCCTTCAGGCGCCGCAGCAGCGCGGCCCGGGCTGCCGCCAGACGACCGAGCGTGAAATCGGTGTCGATCCACGTCATACGCAGCTGGACTACACCTCGCGTCGGGAAGTGCTGCACCCGGCCCCTGATGCGGACCTCGACGCCGTCGTCCATCCGCCCGGCTCCGGCCCGAATCAGAGCCCGGTTGATCGTGTCCTTGTCTGAGGCGAAGAGCGTCACCGGAAGCTGCGCCGCCGCGCTGTCACCAACCGCGGCGGCGTCGATCAGCGAGAAGTACACATGGCCGCTTTGGGCTCGGCTCAGGTTGCGTATCTGCCCCTTTACCCAGATTTCTTCGGGAAAAGCGCGCCCAAGGACCCGACCGATCTCGACGGCCAACTCACCGACTTCATAGGTCACGTCCATAACGGCAAGTTACCAACCGCCGCCGACAAGTTGACTATCGGACAATAAGAAGTGTGCGAGGTATTTGTGGCGGCCCACCGATCCCCCTGGACAGTGGACCGCCACAAGCTCGATCACCTCGGACCTTTGCCGCCACCCTTCGGCACATGAATCACGATCGAACCGCCACCGATGGGCTGGGTGCCCGCTTCCTCATCGGTGTCACCGGCGCCGAGACCGTTGTCGTAGAAAACGGTCTCGCCTCCGGTGGTGTCTTCAGCCCAGATCTTGATCCTGAAAGCGTCGTCGACGTGAGCATCGTTCTCGTTGACGTCCGCATCACGAACCGTGACTTTGAACTTGTACTCGCCGGTCAGTCCTTCAATGACGCCGACACCCTGATATTGGGCGGCGGCGCCGCTCACTACGAGCCACTGGTAGCTGGTCGAGCTGAACTCGAAGTCCTCAGTCACCAACTCGAAGGCTGTGTTGCCCGTCGGTACTTCGGCGCCCTTCTTGTACTTCGACACGAAGCCGAATTCGGCCCGACCGCTCGACAGAGGATCACTTGCCAGCGCTCCGACCGGCGAGTCGAACCAGCCGCCGCCGGTCACGAACCCGGCGCTCGGGTCGTAGATCACAACGAAGTCGGACCGAACGGTTCTGGCAGGGTCGCCCCCGACGGTCGCAGTCACCGTGTACACACCGGGCTCGGCGTAGGCGAACACAAGCGAACACAGGTTGTCCCCGGCGACGCAGGAGCTTGTTGACCCGTCGCCCCAATCGATCGTGATCGAATCAGAGATGGCGATCGAGTCGTACTCCGCCGTTGCGGCGACGTCCGCGCCGATCGCTGCGAGCGTCGGTGCCACGTCCAGCGCGACCACTTCGAACGTCACGGCCTCCGTCGTGGAGATCCCCTGCGAGTTCGTCCCTGTCACCTCGAGAGTGTGCAATCCGAGCACTGATGTATCGATCAGGCCGCCGTCCGCCAGTCCGGTCATGCCCACGAGCCCCGTGCATGAGCTCATGGGGAATATGTCTGGCGTGCAACTGAAGGACGCCACCAGGTCGGTCCCCGCTCTGTAAACAGCGCCATCAACCGGATTGCTGATGTCGACTGCGGGACCACTGTCGAACACAAGCTCGAATGTCACGCTCTGGCTACTGGTACGGCCGAGCGCGTCGGTCGAGCTCACCTCGAGCGTGAAGACACCGAACGCGCTCGTGTCGATCGGGCTACCGCTGCCAACGGGTCCACCGGGAGCGATCTGGCCGCTGCAGGATGTGGCCCCGGAGCCGGCGTCAGTGCAGCTATAGAGGGCGTCAAGCGACGATCCCACTGCGTACAGTCCACCATCGACCGGGCTGTTGATGAAGATCTCCGGCGCTGCCGTGTCGATCACGAAGACCACGACCTCGGGTGGAGCCCCCGAGCCATCGTCGACGGTAACGACGTGCGGGCCCTCGCCGCTAACGTCGATTGCACCTTCGTAGGGCTCAAAGCCGGCGCCGTCGACGTCGATCTCGACCGGGGCGCCTTCGTCGGCTCCAACAACCTCGATTGTGACCGGATCCGTCGTGTAGACAGGCACCGCGGGCCCGTCGTTGACCTCGATCTCGACGCCGCCGGGTTGCGGCGGCGGAGCGTCCGTCGACTCGTTGCCTGCAGTCTTGTTGGAGTGGTACGCCACCAGCCCGTTGAAGTCAACGGCCTGGACCATGTACTCCACCTTGGCGCCCAGGCTGGGCACAGCGCCCACCCAGCGGTCGCCCACGTTGGCGAGGTCGAGCTGCGACCAGGCGCCGTCCGTGCCGACCAACTTGTAGAGCACATTGACCCGGGCCACATCCGCGATCCCGGCGGTGGTGCCGTTCTGGTCGTAGGCATCGACGTTGAACGTCAGAAGCGTGCCGGTGTCGATCGCTTTGACCGAGCGGATCGTCGGTACCAGCAGGTCGGCCGGGTTGCCGTAGAGCACGTTTGCCTGCACGTGAGTGAACAGACGCTCGGTGCCCACCTCCCCAACGTCATCCGTGTCGGTGAACTGGCCGAGCACCACGACCAGCTGGCTCCGTTCGCCGTCATAGTCCAGGTACGTGTTGATACCCGGCAGGACCAGCGGGAAGGTGCCCGGCAGGCTCAGTTCGGGCTCGCGGGCGGCCAGGTCGACCGTCGGCCGGCTGAATGCAGGAGTGAAGTTCGGCTTGTCCACCGATGTCAGCTCGGAGATGAACACACCGGTGCCTACCAGTCCCGGTTGGGTCACATTCTTCGTCGCTTTCGGCTGAATCGGGTTGAACGCAGTCGCCTGCGCTTCACCGGCCGCCGTGTAGTAGTCGCCGCGGTCTCCGCCGCTCTCGAGCAGGAACTGGCCGTCGGGCCCGGGGGCCCCGTCGCCGTAGTCGAAGCTGGTGCTCACGACAGTCAGCCCGGTTGCCGGATCGGTGCTGGTCGGCAAGATCGGCGGCGCCGGCGGCGGGTTCTGCGGATCGCCGACGTTGTAGAACGGCAAGCCGTAGACGACCGTTTCCATGATGACCTTCTCGTCGTACGGCGAGTACTGCGAGACGTTGGCGGCATGGAACTGCTTGGCGAACTGCATCGCCTCGCCGATCGTCATCGAGCCGTTCAACCGGACCGAGAACTGGCGCATCAGCTCTTCGCCGTACGCAACGATCTCGGTATCGCCGTAGCCAAACCCGGTCTCGGCGGCGTATACGGCTCCCAGGTCGGAGAACGTCTCCGCCCAGTCCGGCGTCGCGCCGCCCACCTGAACGTCCGAGACACTCAGACCGGAGTGGCAACCCATCGAGAAGATGATGCGTCCCTTGAGGATGTCCGTGATCTGGTTCTGGGCGTCAATCGGCTCGTATAGGTCAGCTTGGGTGCCTGCCGTGTCCTCGAGCGCCGACAGCAAGCCATCGTGGGCCATGTGGGCGCCCAGCGATAGCACATCGGCACCTAGCGAGTCGATGGTGTCCGACAGCGCCTGGCTATCCCACAGCGGACCGGCGTTGTCGCTGTTCAGCGTCGTCGTCGTACGCCGCGGATCGGTGTCGAGAGCATCGCGGATGGCGTTGGCGCCGTCCTCGATGAAGTCATAGCCGGTCGACAGGCCGGTCGACGTCGTGCCCGGATCGAGCCGGCCCGAGAACTCCACGAAGTGGCCCAGAGACTGGAGGATCTGGCCCGGTGTCTCCACCAGGCGACCCATCGGCAGCTCGCTGATGTAGAGCTCGCGCCCGTCGATCAGCAACGGATGGGCATCTCCGTAGGGATCGTCGGTCAGCACGAAGCCGGCGAGCAGCGAGCCGACCAATTCGTTGTTCTGGGGCGAGATGCTGAGGGCGTACTCGTTCTCGTTGGCGATCTCGGTGTAGTCGGGCACCCGGAAGAACGGGATTTGCCCGTCGTCGCCGACCACCGTGATCGACTCGATGGTTGGATACAGGGCTCGGTAGTCGTCGACCAGCTGCCCGATCTGAGCCGCTACTGCATTGGCGGCCAGCGGGTTACACCGATCGCTGTCCCAGGCCGCGTAGGCGGCGGCAACATCCGGATCGGACTCAACGGGGACCACGATGCCGTTGACGCCCAACGCGGCGTGGAGCGCCAGATCATGCAGTTCATCACGTACGTCGTCGGCGGCAGCGGACCCATAGAAGTCGCCGAGCCGCTGTTCGTTGTAGAGGAACAAAGCGTTCGGTGCGTTCGGGGTAGCCGGGAACACCGTGCCCCCGTTGCCCTGCCCCGCGAACGGCTTCACGAGAGGATCACACTGCAGCGAAGTCGCCGATTCGATCTTCTCGACGCGCAGCACGTAAGGATCGCTCGACGTAGCGCCGTTGTTTCCGTGGACCTGCGCGTAGTAGGTGCCGTTGGCTTGCAGCGCTCCTGTCGTGATTACCTCGTCCGACGTGCCCTGCTGGGTGGACGTCTCGTACAGCCGCAGCTGCGTGCCGTCGTTGAACGTCGCCCGGGGGAAGTCCCCCGAAACCTCGTTCTGGATCTGCTCGTCTCCGTCGACGAAACCGCCCGGATCCGTCACACCGGTGGCGATCCCCTCAGGAGTGACCCCGCCCGGCCGCAACGGCGGCAACTCGGGCTGATAGAGCACCAGATCGAAATCTTCGGCCATATCGGAGAGGATCACCGAGATCCGGTCGCCGGGCTGGACGTTCTCGATCTTGTACATGTCGACATCATCTTGTTCGGCGATGTGAGTCACATAGAGGGTGTCCTCGATGGCCGCAGTGGCGCCTACAGTGACCGAAGAGGCGGCCGCTGCGGCGCCGACGGAAAGCGACGCGGCCGATTCGACATCAACCGTGGTGACACCGTCGGGCGTTGCTGCCAGGTTCACGGTCACGCTCTGTCCGCTCACGGCGAAGGTATACGGCACCACGGCTCCACCGGGCCCGGTGACGTCCACGCCGGTGAAAAGGAATCCGTCGGGCAGCGTCACGACGACCTCCCCGGGAGCGGCCAAGCCGTCGGTGACGTCGACAACGGCGCTGAACACCGTCGGAACCGTGCTGGTGTCGAACTGCTGGAGATCGACGCCATCCAGGTTGAGGTCCTCCCACGGGTAGTCCTCGGGATTGACGAGCAGCAACAAGACATCACCGAGCTCGAATTCGATGCCCGATTGGATGAGAGCCACGATGAGCTCGCCCAGCGTCATGCCGAGGAAATCGGCCAGCTGACTGAGGGTGATCTCGCCGAGGTTCGGCGACTGGCCCGTCGGCGGGTCGATCAGGTCCTGTAGCGTCGAGCCGACGAACGCCTCGGTGAACTGCTCGATCGTGATCAGGGCACCCGCCGCGTCCGCGACGCTGAGTGCCAGGAGGTCGGCGATCGACAGGAAGGGTGCCCAATCGCTCACGTCGCCTTGCAGCAGGCCTAGCAGGTACAGCTCCCCAACCGTGGTCTGCTCGGGGTTGTTGCAGTCGAACAGCGCCGGCTGGTTGCACACCACGAGATTGGCGATCGGGATGTTGGCGATAGGCAGATTCGCGATAGGCAGATTCGCTATCGGCAGGTTGGCGATCGGCAGGCCGTCCGGTCCCAGGTTGGCGATCGGCAGGTTGGCGATCGGCAGGTTGGCAATCGGGGCGCCATCCACATGGAGGTTGGCGATCGGGATGTTGGCGATCGGCGAGTCCGTCAGCTCCAGGTTGGCGATCGGCAGGTTGGCGATCGGCAGGTTGGCAATCGGGGCCTGGCCGACTTCCAAGTTGGCGATCGGCAAGTTCGCAATCGGCAGGTTCGCGATCGGCAGGCCGCTCGGATCGAGATTGGCGATCGGCAGGTTCGCGATCGGCAGGTTCGCGATCGGCGAGTCGGTGAGCACCAGGTTGGCGATCGGCAGATTCGCGATCGGCAAGTTGGCGATCGGTGCCGACTCTGTGTCCAGGTTGGCGATCGGAATGTTGGCGATCGGCAGCGTTGACAGGTCGGCGCCGGCGATCGACAGTGATGCCAGGCTGTGGCCCCCGTCGTCCGGCGTTGGAGGGTTGGGATCGATGCCTATCGTGGTGCAGTTGACGGGTTGTTGCGCCAATGCGTCGCACCACGCCTGCAGGATGTCCGCGGTGGGAGCCCCCGGCGCCAGATTGGCGATCGGCAGGTTGGCGATCGGTAGGTTGCCCAGCGCCAAGCCGGCGATCGTCAGATTGGCGATCGGCGTCGACGACAGGTTCATGTCGTTGAAGGTGAGACCGGCAGCCTCGAGGCTGGCGAGGACGTCCGGATCGGCCATGGCCTCACCGAAGGTCACCGACTGGATAGGCCGGCCGGTGAGCGTTGGGCTCGCCGCGAGGTGGACTTCCCAGCCACCCTCGAGGGGTACGTCGATCAGCAGGATGGCGTCGACGATCTCCTGAGCTGCAGGAGCCAGGTTGGCGATCGGCAGATTGGCGATCGGTGCCCCGCCAACCTCGAGGTTGGCGATCGGCAAGTTGGCGATCGGCGACGACTCGGCCTCGGTCGACTGGGTGTCGAGGTTGGCGATGGGCGCCGAGCCGATGTTGTCGTCGGTCGGGTCGGTGGGGTCGGTCGGAGCGGTTGCCAACTCGGCCGGCAAGCTTGTAGTGGCGATGGTCGAGGCACCGCTGTCGACGACCGGATCCGAGTTCAGGGCCAGGGAGACGTCGGGCAACAGATCCAACTCGAACGCGCCGACGTCGCATGCGGCGCCGACCGGCCGCAGGACTCCGCGCTGATCGGTCGCAGCGCACGATTGCGTCTCCAGATCCCACTCAGTGACGGTGTGGGTGGCATAGGCCAACCCGGTGGCTGCGGTGAATCCGTAGTAGCCGGTCGGTCCCACCACGTCGGCGATATCGACCACGTACGAGAGATTCGCCGTGGCGGGGCGCACTCCATCGGAGGCAACTCTGACCTCGAGGTTGTTGGTGTCGGTCGAGTAGTCGACCCATGCGGTCCACACCGATCCGTCATCGAAGGCGCCCGGGACTGCGGCCTGGACGTCCGAGACGACCCGCTGGCCGTCACCGACGCCTTGCAGATTTATCCCGACGTGGTTGGTGCCAGCGTCGCCGCCATTGAAGTAGGTGTCGAACTCAACCGAGAGGACACCGAGTGGGCCCGGCGTGGTGGCCGCTCCGATCCGTCCTCCCGCCTCGCCGAGAGCGAACCGGTTGGGAGAGATGGCAAACGTGAGTCCATCACCGCTGATCTCGGAGGGATTCGAAGCCCAGGGCACGGGATCCGTGATCTGGAATTCGAATGTGGTCGAGAAGCTCGTGTCGAGGTCCCATGCCACGCCCTCAGTAGTAGTGGCATATGCCGAGCCGGTCTGGAACTCGCCGCTGACAACGGCGACCCCGGCGCCTCCTGCATCCGCTGCGCCGTTGAACTGAAGGTAGCCCCCGGCGAGGAAGAGATCGAGATTGACTGCCAGGGTCCCCGGATCGCCGCCGTCGACGGCCGGGCTTCCCGGCTGCAGCGCACGGGTCTGGGTCGGCCCGCCGTTGTCTTGCAGCGGCCCGAGCAGGGCGTCGGCCACGACCTGATCGGACGCGACTTCGTTGCACGTTGTGTCGGTGAACACGTTGTAGCCGAGCGATGTGACGCCCGCACAATTCCCACCACCGAGCAGCGCAACTGTGTTGTCGGCAACGATCGAGTTGGAAACTTGCGTCAAACCTGCCGCCGAGGCGATGCCACCGGCCGTCAGGTCTGCCGAGTTGTCGGCGATCGTCGAGTTGTTGATCGTGACCGGCTCAACCTCGACGGCGACGCCGCCGCCGCTGGCGCCGGCGCCGGTGGTGTTGGACGAAACGGTTGAGTTGCTGAGATTGCCACCACCGCTGAAGTAGATGGCGCCGCCGGCGCGTCCCAGGTTGTCGGCCGTGTTGTCGACGAAGGTTGATCCGGCGACGTTGATCTCGCCGTCTCCGCCGATCGCGCCACCGCGCTTGGAGCTGTTGGCCTCGAAACTGGAATCCACGACATCGAGTACACCTGCAGTCGATGAAATAGCGCCGCCCGAGACGTCACTCGTGTTCTGAGCGAAGCTGCTAGTCGAGATCGTGAAGTTCCCCGAGCCGTACACGGCCCCTCCTGCGGTATCGGCAACATTGCCGGTGAACACGGAGCCGGAGATACCCAGTTCGGTGTCGAGGCTCCTCAGGGCACCGCCAGTGTCGCTCGAAACATTGCTGGTGAAGGTGCTGTCGACGATCGTCATGGTGCCGGTGGCGGTATCGATGGCCCCACCGTCCCAGGTGCCGTCGAGCGTCGCAGACCCGGTCGCAAACTCGTAGTCGGTCCCCGGCAGCGACAGCGGCGCGCCGCCACCACCACCGCACGCCACCCAGGCTTGGGAATCCGGGTACGGATTGGCGTCGTTCTTGACCCACAGGGCCAGGCCCATGTCGTGGACCTCGATTACATACAGGTTTCCGGCCACTAGCGACAATGGGACGGCGAGATTCGCTTGCACGATGGGGAAGCCGGCTGTCGCCGGACCCTCGACGAAGCCTTCGGCGGATGCGAGCACCGCGCCCTGCGGGCCGCCTTCGCGGATTCTGACGCCGGCGGTCAAGCCACCCGGGCCGATTCCTCCAGCGAAGCCGGTGGACAGGCGCATCCGGACGAAGTCGAGCTGGGTTGTTGCAGGGACGAACCCCTGGAAGAGCGAACCGCCGATTGCACCGCAACCGTCCGCTGACGCGCTCGTGAAGAGGTTCTGCTGATCCACCACCGGCGTCGTGAACGACCTGGATGCCGCATTGTTGGTGAATGCCGTGGTGGCGATGTCAACGACCTGGCCGCTCTCTCCGGTGCCGGCGGCGATGGCCCCACCCCGGCCGTCCTCGTTGGACCGGAAGCCGGCCACGTTGCCCTCGAAGGTGGCTCCGGTGATTGTGGTGTCATCGACTAGGTAGAGCGCTCCACCGAACCGGGCACCGTTGCGGGTGAAGTCGGTGCCGTCGATGGTCAGTGTCCCGCCCTGAGACGAGTCGATCGCGCCGGCACGCGCCAATGGTCCGGCGTGGTTGCGCAGGAACTGGCCACCCGTGATGTCGACCGACACGCCGTTGTTCCAGATGGCGCCGCCGCCCGTGGAGGCGTAGTTGTCGGTGAAATCCGTGTTCACAAGCGTGACGACGGAGCCGCCGCCGTTGTAGATGGCTCCGCCGGCGCTACCGCCGTTGTCGGTGAACAGGCTATCCGCGACGTTCAATACGGAGTTGTTGTAGATCGCGGCGCCACCGCCGGCGGTGTTGCCCGACAACACACTGTTGTTCGTGATGTTGAGCAGCCCGGCGTTGTAGGCCGCGCCGCCATCGCCGCCCCCGGCACCGTTGCCGGCCATGGTCACGCCGTCGAGCGTTGCGGTGCCGCCGTTCACAAGGCCGCCGCCGATGACGCCGGTTGAGGTGTTGCTGGAGATCGAGCCTCCAAAAACGTTCAGAGTCCCGAAGTTGTCGATTCCGCCGCCGGCACTTGCGGTGGTGTTGCCGACAACGTCGACGTTGGTCAGTGTGACGTCGGTGTCGGATTCAAGCCTGAGGCCGCTGTCGCCGCCACCCGTGATCGTCAGGTCTGAGATCGCAACGGTTGCCGAACCGTTGACGGTGACCGTGGTGCCGGAGCCGCCGCCGTCGATGGTCACCGCTCCGGGTGTCACCGGCAAGACGGTCAGATTCTTGTTGATGATGATGTTTTCGTTGTAGGTCCCGTCGGGCACGTTGACCGTATCGCCTGCGTCCGTGGCGTCGATGAGTGCCTGCAACGTTGCAGGCGCCTGCACCTCGAACGCGCCGATGTCGCACGCCGAACCAACGATACGGGTCAGCCCGCGCTGATCCGTCAGTTCACATGTCGCGTTGTTGCCGGCATCGATCGCCGGGCTGAGTGGGAGTAGTCCGAGGGTCCGGGTGGGCCCGCCGTTGTCGGCGAGTGCGCCCAGCAGTGGATCGATCTCGGAGCCGGTGGACCCGGTCTGGTCACTGGCCAGAGGGGTGAACCCGCAGCCGTCAGCATTGGTGAGGATGTTGTTGTCGGCCGAGCCAACCGTTCCGCCACAGACGTTCTGTCCAAGTTCGGGCTCTCCGAGGATCGAGTTCGCAACCGTGACCGTGCCTGCGCCACTCTGATAAGCCGACTGGGCGGCCGCACTCGCCGAGTTGTCCCACAGCGTTGAGTTATTCACCGTCGTCGCCCCCGCCGCCACTGCAACTGCGCCGCCGTTGCCGCTCGTGACCGTGTTCCCGGTGATCGTCGAGTTGACAATCGAAACGGTGCCGCCGTTGGTGAAAGAGCCGCCGCCCTCGGTCCCGGCCGCATTGCCGGTGATCGTGGTGTTTTGGATAACCGTCGCGCCGGACGAGAAGGTATAGACACCGCCACCAAATTGGCCGGCACTGTTGCCGTCGATCAGCGAGTCGATGATCGTTACGGATTGCGAGTTCTCGACGCCGGCACCGTCCACTCCGGCAGTGTTTCCCGTCACCCGGACGCGCTCCAGCGTGAGGTCGGACCCGGCTTCGAAAATGGAGACACCCGCCCCGCTGGAGCCCGGCCGGTTGGCACCGGTCAACGTCATATCGCGAATAGTGACAATGGCGCCGCCACGGGCCTGAGCCACACGGGTACCGCCCGAGGCATCAACAATCGTCGAGTCGCGACCCGAGCCCTGGAAGATCAGATTCTTGTTCCCGCGGAGGAACTCCGCCGCATAGGTCTCGGAACCCAGGCGAATGATATTGGAAAGACCGCCGATCCCCGCAGCCAGCTGCGCCCCGCCCTCAATTGCGGTGTAGTCACAGTCGACGGCACACACCGTCACGGGGTCGAGCTCAACCGCGCCAATGTCGGCGGTATTGACGCCGTCGGCGATACCGTCGACCGTGCGAGCATTGCCAAGCTGGTCGAGGGTCAGGTCGAGGTCGGTGTTGTCCCCGGCGTCGAGGAGCGGGCTATCTGACTCCGGCTCGTGGCTGAGCCCGACGCCACCGTTGTCCTGGAGCGGACCGAGGCGAGGATCGGCGGGGTCGGCCGGCGTGCCGGTGATGTCTCCCGGTTGGGTGAAAATCAGGGAGCAAACGGTTCCTATACGCGAGATGAAGTTGCTACCCAGGGAGGTAATGGTGCCCCCACCATTGCAGACTGGATTGGAGGAACCGGCGGTGTTGCCTGCGGCCACGGTGTTACGCAGGGTCGCCGAGCCGCCCCCGATGAAGAAGACCCCGGTGCTGGCGCCGTTGCCGGTGAAGGTTACGTTCTGCAACACGGTCGTTCCGAGCTGCTGGTATACAGCGCCACCTTCTTGGGTCGAACTGTTGAGGCTGACGGTGGAGCTGAACAGGTCAACAGTCCCGCTTCCGTTGTAGATCCCGGCGCCGCGATCCGCGAGGTTGCCGTGAATCGACACCTGATCCAGGTTCGCTACACCGGATCCGACGAAGATGCCGCCACCGTTTCCGGCGGCCGTATTGCCCTCAATCTCAGAGTTCTCGATGTTGAACGTGGCCCCGGCGACGTTCACGCCGGCCCCACTCGCCGCCGAACCTCCGGTGAGGCGCAGGCCACGCAGAGTCACCGTGGGGGTGCCTGAGACGTTGATCACCCTCCCGACCCCACCACCGTCGACCGTCACCAGGCCGGGATTGATGGCCTCGATGGTGATGTCACGATCGACGAACAGGTTCTCGCTATACGTGCCGTCGGCGACTTCGATCAGATCGACACCGCCCACCGCATCAGAAATCGCGTAGTCAATGGTGCAGTACAGCGAGGAACCGGGAACGTCGCTGCAGGCGCCGGCGCCATCCACAGTCAGAATGTCCGCCCGGGCCTCCGGTACGCTGCCGGGGGCAACGACGAGTAATGCAGCTGCGAGCAAGAATGCAAGGCTCGCCTCGAGCCAGTTGCGATGTGTCCGTACCGTCATCAAAGAACCCCCACGTTCCCTTACAGGCATAGAAGAAACCCAGTCGTCATAGAGCGGCCGAATGGCCTATGTAGCGCGTCTTTTCCCAGTCACTTGGACGTGTCCCCGGAGAAAACCTAGCACCCGACAATTCACTGCGCATGGGTTTTTTGCATCAGGTCAACCCGGGATGGCCTTGTACCCCAACCAATCATGGGGAGGCATATGCATTACGACGAGCCACAATGGTTAGCCTTGACGGATCGAGAAGGTAGAGGCGAAGGTGCCTGAGAACCGCCGATGGGGCCAGCAATACGCCCTCTATCTGCCGCGCACGCTCCTTGCCTGGCAATCGGAGCCCGAGCCACCGCCGATATACGAGGAAGAGGGAACCTTCCTTCTCGTTGACATCTCCGGGTTCACGGCCATGTCAGAAATGCTGGCCGAAAAGGGCAAGGTGGGCTCGGAGGAAGTCACCGACATTCTCAACGCGGCGTTTACAGAGCTGCTCGACATTGTGATGCTCGACGGTGGTGATCTGCTGCGTTTCGGCGGTGATGCCCTGTTCAACCTCTATACCGGCGAGGATCACGCGGCCCGAGCCTGTCGGTCTGCACTCGAGATGCGCGACGCGCTCGAGGAGTTCCAGAGAACGCGCAGTCCGTCACCTCTGGAGATGTCGGTGGGAGTCGCCTCCGGACCGATCACGGGGATCCTGGCAGGCGAGCAGTCCCACGAACTGCTCTTCATCGGGCCGACGGCCAGTTCGGTCGTGGCGCTGCAGACGGCGGCCGACCCCGGGGAGATCCTGGTGGCAGCAGGCACCGCCGCCCTGCTCGACGACGATTCGATCCTGGGTGAGGCCAAGGCCGGCGGCTACGTGCTCGAGGAGGATCCGGACGTCGACGACTTCGACGAGGACGATTCCGACGTTGACGTATCGGGTGTCGATCTGGCGATGTTCGTTCCGACCCGCCTCCGCGATCACCTTTCGCTGGCTTTCAATGAAGGAGAACACCGCCCCGCCACGATTGCGTTCGTGAAGTTCACCGGGACCGATCAGGTTTTTGCCGATGAAGGGCCCGAACGCGCCGGCGAACTGCTCAGCAAGCTGGTGACGATCACGCAAACGGCGGCAGACCGCCATGGGGTGAGTTTCCTGGCCGCCGATGTCGACGATGACGGCGGCAAGCTGATCTTGTCGACCGGCGTTCCGGAGCGCTCGCCCGGCCACGGGGAACGCATCATCAACGCACTGCGGGAGATCGTCGACGCCGACCCGCCATTTCCCGTGCATGCCGGAGTCGCCCGCGGGCACGTGTTCGCCGGAGACCTCGGGCCTCGCTTCCGGCGGGTGTACACCGTCATGGGTGACACTGTGAACCTGGCAGCCCGGCTCGCCTCCAAAGCGGGCACCGGCGAGATCTACGCCACCGCCCGCGCTCTCGACCATGCCGCCGACGGTTTCGACACCACCGAGATCGAGCCGATCGCGCTCAAGGGCAAGGCCAAGCCGGTGGCACCGCTACAGATCGGGGCGCTCCTTTCCTCCGACGATCAGGCGGGTATCGCCGCCGCCCACGCGATCATTGGGCGTCATTCGGAGATCGATTCGATCTACGAGATCGCGGCCGCGACAGTCGACGGCGCCGGGCAGACTCTCGAAGTCACCGGGCGGCCCGGGATGGGAAAGTCCCGCATCGTCTCCGAGGCGCTCAGCCGCCTCGCCGCCACGACCGGGCAGATCCAGGTGACGTGTGAACGATACGAGTCCGCGACCCCTTTTCATGCGGCAGCTCAATTGGTGCGGGCGGCACTCGAGCTCAAGGAGCGGGACGCAGACCAGCTCGCCGCAGATCTGACCGCGGTGATCGCGGAGGACTTCCCCGCCGAACGGCAGTGGCTGCCGCTGATTGCAGACGTCGTGCGGACGAGTGTTGCGGCGACGCCGGAAGTGGAGGCACTCGCCGAACAGTTCCGCCAACAGACCCTCCACGACGTGATTCTCCGCATCCTCGCGGGAATCCTCAACGAACCGACGGCGATCATCATCGAGGACTCCCACTGGGCCGACGAGTCATCCCGGCTGCTGTTCGCCTCGATTGTCGACCACATCTCCGAGTATCCCTGGTTCTTGGTGGCGCTACGCTCCTCCGACGAGGGACTTGCACTCACCGACGACGTTGCGACGATCGACATCGGACCGCTGAGCGAGGGGGCCGCCGTTGAGCTGGTGACCGCGGTCGCCGGCGAAGCAACTCCATTGCCGCTGGCTGAGGAGGTGGCGCGCCGGTCCGGAGGCAATCCCTTCTACATCGTGGAGCTGGCCGCCGCTATGGAGACATACGACGTAGGTGACCTTCCGGAATCGATCGAGGCAGTGACTCTGGCCCGCATCGATCGGCTACGGCAGAACGATCGCCGTCTCCTGCGTTACGCATCGGTGTTCGGCGAAACATTCGCCGTGGATCTGCTTGCCGACGCAATGCCGGACGTGGCGCCCAACATCGACGATGCCGCGGTGTGGGAGCGCCTCGAGGAGTTCCTCGACACATCCTCGATCGGCAAGGTGCGCTTCAAACAGATGCTCGTGCGCGACGTGGCATATGCCGGGTTGCCGTTCAGGCGGCGCGCCGAGATCCACAAGGCCATCGCCGAGGCGCTCGAGCGACGAGCGCGGCGCCGCCCGGAACGTTTCGCCGAGGCAATGTCGCTGCACTTCGATCGAGCCGAGGATTGGAACAAGTCCTGGACCTACTCGCGAATGGCCGGGGACCGGGCCGCAAGGAAAATGGCTCACGTCGAGGCCATGCGGATCTATCGGCGGGCCCTGCGCGCCGCCGAAGGCCTCGACCACGTCGATGCTCACGACCTGCTGCACATCCAGGAAGGTGTCGGCGATGCCGGCGAGCATCTCGGCCTGTTCGACGAGGCAGAAGCCGCCTACGACTCCTGCATGGCGGGAGAGATCGACGATGTCCCTCGCGGCCGGCTGCTCCGCAAGAAGGGGCTCATCCATGTGGCCCGGGGCGGATTCGACGAGGCCCGGCCCATTCTGGACGAGTCTCTCAGGATCCTGGCCAAGGATGTCTCGCCGTCGGATGAACGCGTCGAAACCGAACTCGAATCGATGATTGCCATGGCCGGCCTGTATTTCCGCCTCGGCGACTACAACGACACAGTCGACTGGTGCACGCGTGCAATCGAGCTCGCCGACGGTGGCCACAAGAAGGAACTCGCCCACGCCTACTACATGCGCTCCGTCGCCTACTCGCACCTGCCGGGAGTTTCCGGAGTCGATGACGGCACCCATGCCCTCGAGATCTACGAAGAGCTCAAGGACCTGGTGGGCCAGACCAACGTTCTCAACAACCTCGGATACGACGCCTACTACCGGGGAGCATGGGACGACGCGGTCGAGCTGTGGAGCCGCAGCGTCGAAACCGGGACCAAGAGCGGCGACATCGTGCGCACTGCGTCGTCGATCCACAACCTCGGCGAGATCTTCCTCGACCAGGGTCACTATGAAGATGTCGAGGAACGGCTCCGCCAGGCTCTGCGCATCTGGCAAGGTGCGGCCTTCGTCATCGGCACGGCCCTCGCCCACGCCAATCTGGCCCGCCTCTACACGCGCCTTGGCGCCCTCGATCAGGCCGAACATGCGCTCGACGCGGCGCGCGCCGGCTTCACGGAAGCGGGCGCCGGAGCGTACATAATCGAGGAGACTATCCGGCGGTGCGAATGGCTCCTCTACTCACGGCGCCCTGAGGAAGCTTTGTCGCTGGCGATGACCACAATTGAGGCCAATGAATCCGTCGAAGGCACCGAGGTCTCCAGAGCTTCGCTGCACCGGATGGCCGCCTATGCCAAGGCAGCCCTCGGCGAACACGAAGCAGCGTGCAATCATGTCGACGCCAGCCTCGAACTGGCGAGGACCGCGGCTTCTGACTACGAGATTGCTCAGACGCTCGAGGCGGCACAGCGAATCGACGGTGCCGACCCGGCCCGCGACCAGTCGGAGGAGGAACTGATGCACAAGCTCGGAATCGTCATGCGACCCTGGCGCCCCCTCGGCTTGGGAGACGCATGACGTTGCCGGGCCCACCGGCCGGAGAGGTTCGCCGCCTCCTCGAGCTGTCGCTGGCGGAGGATCTGGCGACCGCAGGGGATGTCACCACCGATTCGATCTTCGGTCCTGATGATATGGCAGAGGGCCGCATCGTGGCCCGGGAAGCCGGGCGCCTCGCCGGACTCTCGATCGGGCTTCAGGCCTTCACAATGCTCGACGCCAGGGTTGAGACGACCATTCTCATCGGGGACGGGAGCGACGCACGCGCCGGCGCGGTGGTGGCGGAAGTGGTCGGGCCCGCCCGAGCGCTCCTCACCGGCGAACGCACCTGCCTCAACCTCCTGGGCCATCTGTCCGGGATCGCGACCGCCACCCGCGATGTAGTCGCCCTCGTCGCCGCCACGGGTGCCCGGATCGTCGATACCAGAAAGACGACTCCCGGCCTGCGCGCGTTAGAGAAGTACGCCGTGCGCTGCGGTGGCGGCGGTAACCATCGCTTCGGACTCCACGACGCCGTGATGATCAAGGACAATCACATCGCCGCGGCCGGCTCGATCGCGGCTGCGGTGGCAGCCGTCAGGGCAGGCGCCGGCCATATGCTGAAGATCGAGGTTGAGGTCGATCACCACGATCAGATCGCCGAGGCGCTCCGCGCCGGAGCCGACGTGATTCTTTTGGACAACATGACGCCACAGGGGCTCGCCGAAGCGGTGGCTCTCGTCAATGGTGCCGCGCTGACGGAGGCCTCGGGCGGTATCACGCCACAAACCGTGGGCGCCGTCGCCGCCAGCGGTGTCGACGTCATCTCAATGGGAGCCCTCACCCACTCCGCACCCCGCCTCGACGTAGCCATGGAAATGTAGGTTTCGGCCATCTGTCTCCTCCCCCGTCGCACTGCGTCAGCAGGGCGACGTCTGGGGGAGGTGGGCCCGCCCGAGGAACGAGGGCGGGGTCGGAGGGGGCAGCTGAGTGAGTCCGGACAGCTCTAGCCGGGGACGCCGCGGCGGACAGCTTTGGTGGCGAACGCCGGAGCAGACACAGCCGCGCCAGACGCTGATCTCGCGCCTCCGCTGCCCCCCTCGGCTCCTCGTACCTCGTCGCCGCTCCCCCCAAACGTCTCCCGACTACGTCGTGAAACGGGGGGAGAGACACACCTCTCAGGTCGTGGGGCTGGGGGGAGCGCTGGGTTCGTCTTCGATTCCCAGTTCTACGTTGATCCGGCTCGATGAATCGGCTTTGGCGGTGCCGCCCATGTCGAAGACCATCTCGATGTCGTTTTCCCGGCAGACAGCGGTCTCGGGGACGACCTCGTCCGACGATCGATCGCCACCATTGGCAAATATCAACCGATAGTCCGGAAAGTCCGTGGCGACCTTGGCGAGGGACGCCGAGACGGTTCGGTCCTCATCGATGGCGATGAACGCGTGATCGACTGCCCGCAGCGCCAGAACGATACGAAGCCGATCCTGCTCGTCGAGGATGACCTTTCCCTTCTTCATCATCTGCTGGGCGTTGTTGTTGACGATCACGATTACCTCATCGGCCCGGGAAGCGGCATCGTCGATCAGATCGAGATGACCGACGTGCAACGGGCTGAAATAGCCGCTGACGATTACGGCAACTCTCTTCTCTGACCCGCTCAATGTGCGTTCCTTTGCTCGGTGTTCGGCAAGCTACCGTTTCCACATGTTCGGTGAACGGCCGATATCGCCCATGAGATTACCGGCACATGGTCTTCCAACCGGAACTGCCGGGACAGGAATTGTTGAGTTGGGCCTCCGGAAGGTCGATAGGTTCATGACAACTGCGGTGCCGTCGCCCGGTGCCGTCATGGCGTTCGCCCATGGTGAGAGCGCGGGCGAGGACGCCGAGACAACTCGAACCATGAACCGGTAAGGAGAGAGGGAATGGACCAGGAAGTGGTGACTGCGATAGCCATCGCCGCCACCGTAGCCATGGGCGTCATGGTTACCTTCGCCAGACGAACCAGGGAACGGGCACAGGAAGCGATGCCCGACGCTCAGCCGACCGCGCCCAAGCCGCGCACGAAGCGCCAGCGGCAGCTGGTCGCGAACATGGCGCCGCCTCCCCAAATGCCGACCATCGAAGAGCTGGTCGCCGAAGAGGCCGCCGCCACCGGTGTGAACGACATTCCCGGCGGAGATGGCCTCGATGTCTCCCTGAAACTGCGGGTCTATTGGCGCGACGAGGTCGTCCGCGGCGGATGTGAGGACGGCAACCTCGAGTTCCGGATCGACGGTGGGGCCAGCATCGAGGCCGCAGGTATCGACGACGTACGCCTCGTGTGCGTGCGCGATGGAGTCGTAACGGAAGAGCAAGAAGAGCCCGAAGAGGAAACGGTCGACAACGCGGTCGCCGATGGAGAAGACGGCTAGTTCCTGCTCCGGGTGGGTCCGCGGCCAAGCGCCGCGTCGACTCCCTACCCGACCCCGTTGGTGCCGGGGAAATAGAGCCACAGACCGATCGCCAGCGCGGCAAGCAGCAACAAGGCGACGGTCGACCACACGATCGAAACGGTACCGGCGAGGAGTCTGGATTCTCGCACCCGCGGCCTGCTGCGCCGCATCATTCGACGGGTTCGCGCTGTCATAGGCCCGAATGGTACCGGACGTCGACGAATTGCTGCGCGACCATTATCTTGATGCTCATGATCTGAGCAATTCCCGGGTATCGTTGGTGCGCTTTGGAGATCCATCACTGTATTCACTGTGGAACGGAAGCTCAGTCGACGTGGCGATTCTGTCGCCGGTGTGGGACCGGGCTGGCCGACCTCGAACAAGTCGTACGCGTCGCCCAGTGCAGCAATTGTGCAACGGAGCTCGCCGAAGGTTGGCGGTTCTGTCCCAATTGCGGCACCAGCTCGGACGCCGCAACACCACAAACGGGCCTCAGTAACGACGATGTAGCCGACCTGATTGCGGCGCCGGAGGGCGAATCCACAGGCTTCGTCACGCCCACCTCAGACTTCGACGCGACCGGCTTCGGAGACGAGGCCGCGACGCTACCGGATACGCGGCCGGCTGATCCGGAGCCGGCATTCGAGGAGCCGGCGATTGAAGAGCCGGCGTTCGACGAGACGGCGTTCGACGAGCCACTGGCCCCCACGGTCGAACCCGCGACCGCCTTCGAGCCCGAGATCGACGAGCCGCAGGTTGCCCCGGTCGAACCCGCAGCCGACTTCGAACCGGGGATCGAGGAGCCACTGATCTCCAGCCCGAGTGTGACTTTTGAGCCCGAGATGCCGGACTACGCGGATCCCTCAACGGCAGACATCTCCGCCGAGGACCCGGCGCCGCCGGCGAGCGGATTTGATCTCCCCACCGAGGCGCCGGCGCCTCCCCTCGACGCCATGCTGACGGTGGCTGAGATCGAAGCACGCCTCGCCGCCGATCTGCCACCTCCGCCAGACGACGACTTCGGCGACCTGGCCAAGCCAGAAATCGTCGATGACGGGCCCCTCCCCCGCGACTGGGATTCGGCCGGCGATGCCGATGGCGAGCCGTCAACCGCCTTCGAGGTGCATCGTGAGTCTGCCGATGACATCGCAGCCGCGGCTCGTGAAGACGCGGAATCGGGACTCGACGAGAAACCGGCAGTGGTGATCCCCGTCGCGAAGTCCACAGACCGGCCCGGTGTCCCCTCCGTACTGCCGACGCCACTGGGCAGTCCCGAGAAACCCTCCACCGAGATTCCCCAGCCGCTCGAGCCACAGGCAAAATCGAGCTGGACGCCTACAACTCCCCAAACGACCGACCTGGCAGCGGGCGAGCTGCCACCCACTGATCGCCTTTTTCAGGACCCTGGGCTGCTCGGACAGGTGACTCAGCTCGCCCTGCTGGTGGCGGCGGCGGTCGCGGTGGCCATGGTCGTTGCCCACATAGTGCTCAACAATCGATTGACCGACTATCAAGAGACTTTCGAGAGCATCCCGCGGGTCGAGTCGGTTCAATCGATTATCGGTACGTGGCTCCGATATCTACTCATTCTCACCCTCCTCGGCGCCTTCCTGCTGACAGTCGCATGGGCCCGCCGGGTCATTGCCAATCTCGCCGTCTTCGGCAAACCGCTCCCGGAAGCCGCCCTCTGGATGTGGGCGGTACCGCTTGTCAACATCTTCGTAGTGAGGCAGCATTTCGACAATGCCTGGAAGGGCTCCGACGTACTCCTCAAAGATGACCCGGATTGGAAGAGGTCACGCGGCAATTGGTGGACATTGGGGTTCACCGCGCTCGCGGTTGCGACGGTCGTGGCCCTTTTCTTCGGATCGACCATGATCGACACCGACAACATCGAGGGCTCCCTCGACTCGAACGCAATCCTGATGATCGGCTACGCCTTCCTTGCCGCCTCCCTGCTATGCCTGGTGCGCTCGATCAGCGGCATCATCGAGCGACAGCACACCCGCGCCCGCCAATTCGTCTGATGCCGGACGGACCGATGGATCGCACGGTTGCCGTGTTTGGCTCCTCGCAGACCCGTCCCGATGAACCGGATTACTCGGCGGCGATGCGATGCGGCCGGCTGTTGGCCGAGTCGGGATTCCGGGTGGCAACCGGCGGATACAGCGGCCTGATGGAGGCCGTCTCTCGGGGAGCCGCCGACGCAGGCGGCACCGTTATCGCGGTGACTGCCCCGGAGTTGTTCCCCGATCGGCCGGGGGCAAACGAATGGGCCCACATAGAGAGACCGCAACCGACGTTGACCTTGCGGATCAGCCAGCTGCTCGATAACTCGGTCGCGACGATCGCGTTGCCCGGGAGCATCGGGACGCTCACCGAGCTGATCGTCGCCTGGAATGCTTCGTTCGTCGATGCCCTGACCGAGCGCCCTTCCCGCCCGGTCATTGCAGTCGGCGACCAGTGGTCGAATCTCGTCGCCCACATTGCCTCAGAGGTGCGCAGTTCGGTCGATCTCGTGACCCGGGTCGCCGACGTCGACGCGGCGGTCGCCGCAGTCGTTGCCGGTACCCGCTGACGCCCGAGACCTGCCTACGGCGGGCACGGGCACTCTCCTAGAATCCCCCCAAGGACGACCGAGGATCACTGCAATGACAACTGATGGCTTCTACCTGGGTGGGATGATCGACGCCGGGACTGGCGACCGAACCGATGCTCTCACCGATTACGACCCGGCGGACCTGACAACCCACGGAGTAATCGTGGGCATGACCGGATCCGGCAAGACCGGACTCGGCATCATCTACCTCGAGGAGGCGCTGCTCAGTGGCATTCCCACCCTCGTCATCGACCCGAAGGGGGACATGACGAACCTCCTGTTGACGTTCCCGGATTTGCTCCCGGCGGACTTCGAGCCCTGGGTCGACGACGGCGAGGCTCGCAAGGAGGGCAAGACCCGTGAAGAGCTCGCCACGGAGAAGGCCGAACTGTGGAAGAAGGGCCTCGGCTGGTGGGATCAGAATGGAACCAGGATCGCTGCGCTGAAGGACGCCGCCGGATTCACCGTCTACACGCCCGGCTCCGGCGCCGGCGTCGGACTGGACATCGTGGGTTCGCTGGCGGCGCCCGATCTCAGCTGGGATGACGACGCGGAGACACTGCGCGACGAGATCCAGGGATTCGTTTCGGGCTTGCTGGGCCTGATCGGGGTTGATGCCGATCCTATCTCGTCCAGGGAGCACATCCTGCTGTCCAACCTCATCGAACACTCCTGGCGCCAGGGCACCGACCTCGATCTGGCGGCTCTCCTGGGGCAGGTGCAGCGGCCGCCGCTGCGCAAGCTCGGCGTTTTCGAGATCGACACGTTCTTCCCGGAGAAGGACCGCATGGCACTCGCCATGAAGCTCAACGGGCTGGTGGCCTCCCCCTCGTTCGCTTCGTGGATGGAGGGCCGCTCACTCGACGTCGGTTCGATGCTCTGGGACGCGGATGGCAAGCCCCAGGCCGCCATCCTCTACCTGGCTCATCTCTCGGACGAGGAGCGCCAGTTCATCGTCACGCTGGTGCTGTCGAGGATGGTCACCTGGATGCGAACCCAGCAGGGCACCGGCGACCTGCGGGCCATGGTTTACATGGATGAGGTCTTCGGCTTCGTCCCGCCGAGCGCGGCCCCCCCGGCCAAGAAGCCGATCCTGACAATGCTGAAGCAGGCGCGGGCGTTCGGGATCGGCATGCTGCTGTCCACCCAGAATCCGGTGGATCTCGACTACAAGGCCATGTCGAATGCCGGGACCTGGTGTATCGGTCGCCTCCAGACGGAACGGGACAAGGCGCGGATTCTCGAAGCCCTGCAATCGGCCAGCGGCGGCACCGACGTCAAGGCGCTTGATGGGATCATCTCCGGCCTCGACTCTCGCCAGTTCCTACTCCACAACACACATGCCGACGAGCCGGCGCTATTCACGACCCGCTGGGCTCTCTCGTACCTGGCGGGGCCTCTGACCCGCGAGCAGGTGGGCCGGCTCACAGAGGGGATCGAGCCCCCGGCACCCGCCGAACGCCGCCCTGAACCGGTGGCGGCCCCGCAACCCGCAGAAACCACTGCGACGCCAACGGCGCCGGTCGATTCGCCGTTGAGCGATACCGCCACCCCGTTGATGCCCTCGGTTGCAGAAGGTGTCGCGGTCCATCACGTCGACCCGGCCGCCCCCTGGCTGGCCGACGTTGGCGGCAACGCGGCATCGACTCACTACCGTCCAGCCGTTGCCGCACGGGTGCAATTGGTCTTCGATGACACGTCGGCAAAGCTCAACCATCGTGAGGAGTGGGAGGCGGTATTCGCTCCGCTCGCCGGGCTGTTCGATGCCGACGTGGCTCGAGCCGTCGACTACGACGATCGTGATCTCGTGGAAGCGGCGCCCGCAACCGCGACCTACGAGCTCTCCGATGCACCTATCGACACCAAGACCTACTTCAACCGAGCAAGAACGGCCATCAAGGACTACCTGTACCGCGAGCGCAGGGTGACCGTCTACCGCAACACCCACCTCAAGCTCTACTCGCGAGTCGGCGAGAGCGAGGCCGCCTTCCTGGATAGGTGCGACCTGGCGAGCCAAGATCGGGCCGATACCGAGACGGCGAAGCTGCGCGACAAGTATGAGAAGAAACTGCGCCAGGCTCAGGACAAGATGGAAACGGCGGAACGCCGCGCCGAGGAAATCCGGGTCGACATCGAGGGTGCCCGCCAGAGCGATTTCATCGACCAGGCCGGCGCCCTGATCAACATCCTCACCGGGCGGGGCGGCACCAGGTCGGTAACGGGCTCCTCCCGGCGCCGGGCCTCGCGGCGCTCGAAGGAGCAGAGGTTGGAAACCGCCGAGGGGAAGGTCGGTGACCTGGCGGATGCGATGGTCGAGCTGGATCAGGAACTACGCGAGGAGCTCGTCGAGATCAACGATCGGTGGGAGGACGCCGGCGCGGATATCGAGACTATGGAAGTCGGCCTGGAGAAGTCCGATATCCACGTCACCGACGTCGGGCTCATATGGATTCCGAGTTGAGTGGCACTACCTGGCGCGGCTCCCTACTAACGTCTCAATCATGACCGACGCAACCCCTTTCCCGCAGACTTCGCAACCGGCTCGACCCGAACGGGCGGCCATCGTCGGGATCCAGGAGACCAGCGAGGACGGCGAGGCAACGGCCACCATCACGTTGACCTATCACGACGCCGAGTACAAAGGTGAGGCGGTTGGCAGCGCCGCGGTGAGCGCCCGACCCCGAATCGTCGGCGAGGCCACTCTGCGAGCTGTAGAAGCCGTAACCGGGGGTCGGCTTCAGCTGACCCTGGATGCCATCGCCACCACAGACTTGGGCGATTCGCGAGTCGCCATGGCACAGGTGGGCATGGTGGGGTCGAGTGAACCTCTGGTCGGCAGCGCGCTGGTGCAGACCTCGGACTCGGCAACGGCGACCGTCAAAGCCGTGCTGGACGCCCTCAACCGCCGGATGTCACAGGTGCTGCGCTAGACCAACTGGGTGTCGAGCATTGCCCAGAGCAGGTCTTTGACGGTGACGATCCCGAGTAGCTCGCCGTCCTCCATCACGGGCAGATGGTGATAGCCGGCCTCCAAGAGCCATGTAGCGGCCTCCCGAACCGAGATTTCGCAGGACATAGTGTCCGGCGCGGCGCTCATCCAATCGGCCACCGTGGCGACTCCCGGATCAGCGTCGGCGGCGACCGCCTCGACCAGATCGTGCTCGGTGAGGATTCCCACCAGTTCCCGGCGGCTGATGACCCCCAGATAGCCCACCTCACGATCCATCATGCGCTGCGCGGCTTCGAGCAGAGTCACCTCAGGTCCAATGACCTCAGCCGACCCTCCTACGAGTCCCTTTAACTGCATGACGGGCCTCCTTCGATAGCACGGACTTTACCTATCCACAGGGCCAAGATGCCAAGGCGGGTTGTTCAGTATCCAGTATCCGGGAGAGTACTCAGTATCCAGTACTCAGTATCCAGTACCCAGGCCAAGTACTCAGTATCCAGTACTCAGGCCAAGTACTCAGTATCCAGTACTCAGTATCCAGTACTCAGGCCAAGTACTCAGTATCCAGTACCCAGGCCAAGTACTCAGTATCCAGTACTCAGTATCCAGTACCGCGGCATCGCGGCTCCGGG
>CAMYIJ010000071.1 GCA_947258375.1 uncultured Acidimicrobiaceae bacterium | reverse complement strand
AGATCGCGAACGTCATGGTCGATCCGGGCATGTACTCGCGGGACTTACGTCAGGTGACTCCATTCGCCGGGGTGCTCAGCGCTGCCGAGCGAGCCACCGTGTATTCCGAATTCGCCCGCGAGGAGCGGCTATGAACAAAGAAGAATTCGATCACGTCATCCGAGCAGCTGGGAGCATCATCGACGCCTCCGAAGTGCTAGTCATCGGTAGCCCAGGCGGCTCACGGTTCGGTGCCAGCTGACTTGCCGGCTGAAGCGATGCGATCAGTGGAAGTGGACATCGCGGCGCTTGATGATCACGAGAACGCCAGGGCCGATCTCATCGACGGCTCCATTGGTGAGGCGTCCATGTTCCACGCGACATTCGGCTTCTACGCTCATGGTGTGTCGGAGACAACTGCCGTGCTTCCAGAGGGGTGGAAGGATCGGTTAGTGCGGTACGAATCGCCGTCCACCAACGGCATCGTCGCTTTGTGTCTGGAACTGCACGACCTTTGGATCTCGAAGGCCGTGGCCGGCCGTCCGAAGGACTTCGAATTCTGTCGAGCGTTCATCAGGCAGAGCCTTGTCAATCCTGAGAAGTTGTTGGAGCGTTTGGCGGTGACCCACAACTTGGCACGGGAGGTAAGGGAACGTGCCCAGTCTTGGATCGAGACTTCACCGGGCTCATGACGGGAGGTCGTACGTTCGAATCCTCTTCCGCCATCACCGGGAACACGAGGCAGTGTCTGGTGCCTGCTTCATAGGCTTTCGCCGAAGCCGGCGTCCGGCTCTTAGTGAGCGTTCGCTTTCGATCCTTCATCGGATCGGCAAGACTGCTCGCATGGAACTCCGCGACGGCTTCTTGATCATCGTCAGCGGCGAGTGCGAGACCTGCCGCGAGATTGCACCCGCCCTGGGCGAATTGGTGGCTAGCGATCTCGAGGTGACGGTCGTGAGCCAGGACGATCCGGGCTTCCCGGCCGGCATTCCCGGAGTTGTCGACGATCGGGACTTGGAATGGTCCTGGCGCCTGGGGGTCGAGGTAACTCCCACCGCGATCCGGGTCGAGGGAGGCGTGCCGGGGCAGCGAACAATCGGCTGGCGCAAGTCGGAGTGGCAGGAGTTCTTCGGCGCACCCGACCTGGGGCTCGACCTGCCTGATCATCGGCCCGGATGCGGTTCCCTGTCGGTCCTTCCCGGTGTCCCCGAACGCCTGGCTGCCCGATACGGCGGTGGCCCAGCCCTGGTCTCGCGTCGGGTCGAGTTCGGTGCCCTCGAAGACGTGCACGAAGCGATGTTCGCCAGAGGATGGACCGACGGGTTGCCGGTCATCCCTCCCACACCGGAGCGTGTGGCCGGAATGCTGCAAGGCACCAAGCGCTCACCTGACGAGGTCGTTGGTGTCATTCCACCCGACTACCGGGAGTGCACGGTCGAGAAGGCCGCGGTGAACGCGGTTATGGCGGGCTGCCGCCCGGAATACTTGCCCGTGGTGA
The DNA here is from genome assembly GCA_947258375.1 of uncultured Acidimicrobiaceae bacterium. Classification (GTDB taxonomy): domain Bacteria; phylum Actinomycetota; class Acidimicrobiia; order Spongiisociales; family UBA5794; genus JAHEJX01. The sequence goes on along the minus strand of CAMYIJ010000071.1, from coordinate 18,411 downwards.
TCGCTGCAGTCGAAGCGTTCGCCGCCGAGCCCTTCAATGCCCATGGGGTCGCCGCCACTACGTGGTATTCGGGCCCGATTGTTGTTGTCAACGGCCCCATCGCCACCCGGATTGGCATGAACGCCGAGCACAACGCCTTCGGCCCGGGCAACAGAGCGAACGCGTCGATTGGCCGCGCCATCAACCTCATTGTGCGCAACGTCGGTGGCTCCCGCCCCGGCGAGGTCGATAGATCGACGCAAGGTCACCCGGCCAAGTACACCATGGCGTTCCCCGAGCGAGAGCACGACTCACCGTGGAGCTCTCTAGCCACCGAACGCGGCGTTGCGGAAGGAAAGTCGGCCGTGACCCTCTTCGCGGGCCAGGGGCCGACGCCCATTTCCGACCAGAAATCACGCGACGTGGAGTCGCTGATTCGATCGCTTGCCGCCGGCCTGCGAGCGGTTCGCCACCCCAAGGCCGTTGGTCGAGTCGCGGCGTTGGTAGCCGTTTCGCCCGAGCATGCTCGGATCTTCGGCTCCGCCGGATGGAGCAAGGAGCGGCTCAGAAGCGAGATCATCTCTTTGTTGTCCATCGTCGATACGGAACTGGTGGCCGGTGCCGGAGGGATGGCAGAGGGGATGGCCCCGCCGGCAACCGGGGTAGTGATTCCCAAGTTCAAACCAGAGAACCTCTGGTTCGCCCATGTCGGCGGCGGTGCCGGCGGCTCGTCGGGAATCATCTCCGGCTGGGTGACGGCGCCGAAAGGCAGCACGATGGTTACGATGGAAGTCGAGGAGGACTGAACATGGACGGCCAGGTTGTTCTCGACCCGACCGCCGAAACGACACCAAGCCACCGCCCAGCGGCACCGCGCCCGGCGGATCTATCGGGCAGCGTGGTCGCACTTGTCGACATATCCAAGCCGCGCGGCAACGTCTTCCTCGATCGGATCGAAACCCTCTTGAGCGATCGGGGCATCGAGGTGCTCCGCTTTACCAAGCCGACCCACACCCGCCCTGCCCCGGTCGACTTGCGCCACGAGATCACAACCAACTCCACGGCGGTGATCCAAGCCCTCGCCGACTGAGGATCTTGCGTATCGTGCAGTTTGCACGACCTTGCCGGATACGAGGCCCGCGGCCTCCCCGCGGTGCTGGTCGCCTCCGAAGAGTTTGTGTCCGCGGCTCGGTCTCAGGGCGGCGCCCTCGGGATCGATCCGGCCGTGGTCTACGTGGCCCATCCGATTCAGAGCCGGAACGACGAAGAAATGGGGGAGCTGGCCGAGGAACACCTCGATCGGTTGATCTCCGAGCTACTCCAGGGCGCTAGCAGCTAGGTTTTGGATATGGAGCACAAACCAAATCAACGAAGTTGGACGGCCTCGGCTCCCGAGCACTTCACCGGTTCGGTGTGGAACAGCAGGATCACCGAGGACGCCGGTGGACTCACCATGATCGGAGTCCAGTTCGCCCCCGGTGCCAGGAGCGACTGGCACAGCCACCCCAACGGCCAGACTCTCTACGTTGTCTCAGGCGCCGGCCGGGTCCAGACCAAGGATGGGTCCACGGTCGAGATTGCGAGCGGCGACGTCGTGCACGCTCCGCCCGGTGAAGTGCACTGGCATGGCGCCCGACCGGACTCTCCCATGATGCACCTGTCGCTCACCACGGCCGGCCCGACCGAATGGCTGCACAAGGTGAGCGATGAGGAGTACGGCAGCGCCGACTCCCGCTGATCCGACTCGTCGGGGTCGTTTGCCTCTGCGCACCTCGAGCGGGGCACGTTTGAATGTTGCTTGGCGAGCGCATCTCGACAGATGAAAGCGTGGAGTTCCAGTGGAAGGCAAGGCAATGGTCGTCGTAGCACTGCGGTATCCGGCTTACATGGCCAGCTACGACGAGGTTGCCGAGCGGTGCCAGGCACTGGTGCCCGCGTTCGAGAGTGAGATTCCCGGCCTCATCAACAAGACCTGGGGTATGAACGAGGAATCCGGCGCCATGTGCCCGGTGTACCACTTCGAGGACCGCGCCTCCGCCGAGGCTGCTGATTCGGCCCCCGAGGGCAGCTCACAGCAACGGCGTGTCATCGCCGTTGCTGAGTAGCACGACGACCTGTATTAAGTCTCGCGTCCTGGGTACTGTGCCCGCTATGACCGATGCCGGACGCTCCGAAGAAAGCGCGTCGATGCGCATCCCGATTGGCAATGGTCGGATGCTCCACGCGCTGTTACGCAGCGGCCAAGGGGGACCGCCTTTTCTATTCGTGCATGGCTTGGCATCGAACGCTCGGCTGTGGGACGAGGTCGCCGATGCTATCGCCGCAGCGGGTCACGGCTCGGTTGCCATCGACCAGCGGGGCCACGGTCGGTCATCCCAAACGGAGGAAGGCTACGACTTCGCCACGCTCGCCGCGGATCTCGCTGCAGCGATTGATGCAACCGTCGACGTTCCAGTCATCGCCGCGGGGCAATCGTGGGGCGCCAACGTCGTTCTGGAACTCGCCGCAAGGCATCCGGACCGTGTGCTCGGCCTCGGGCTGATTGACGGGGGGTTCATCAGGCTCGCCGATGTGTTCCCGTCCTGGGATCAAGTAAGGAGCACGCTCGCTCCGCCGTCGTTCGATCACCTGACGCAGCCTCGGCTCCGGGCCATGATGCGCGAGAACCTGGCGGGGTTCTCGGACACTGCCATCGCAGCACAGCTGGCGAATTTCGAGGAGACCCCTGACGGTAGTGTCAGGGCACGACTGAGACGCCACAACCACATGACGATTCTCCGGCAGCTGTGGTCGCACGACCCGGACGCCGCCGTGCGTAACCTGGAGATCCCGATCCGAATGGTCGCCGTCAACGGCGACGGCCCGTCGCGCCCGGAACGGGTCGAAGCGTTTGCGGCCGCCGCTCGTTCAATCACGGTTCATTGGGTGGACGGGCACCACGACATCCACGCCGAGCAGCCCCAGGTCGTCGCCGGCATTCTTCTCGAACTGGCGCGGGAGGTGAGCTCGTGAAGGGCCGCATCATCATCATGGGCTCTGGAGAGCTCGCCCCCGGCCTGGTGGCAACCCATCGGTACGGCATCGAGGCGGCAGGCGCCGACGAGGTGGTCATCCTCGACACCCCGTTTGGATTCCAAGAGAACGCCCCCCAGCTCACAGAGAGGCTCGTCGACTTCTTCGGCACCAGCCTCTCGATCCCCAGTCGAATTGCCGAGTTGAACAGGCGCGATGCGTCTACCGTCGAGCGCGAGCTCTTCACGGCAGCCATCCGGAAGGCCCGGTACGTCTTTGCAGGCCCTGGTTCCCCGAGTTACGCCCTCGACATCTGGAGCGAGGCCGACGTCGGACCGGCTTTGACGTCGGTCGTAGAGGCTGGGGGAACCGTGTCATTCGCGTCCGCCGCGGCACTCACGTTGGGCCGGCGCACGATCCCGGTGTACGAAATTTACAAGGTAGGCGAGCCGCCGCACTGGCTAGATGGATTGGATGTCATGTCCGGCCTCGGCGTGCCGTGTGTGGTGGTGCCACACTGGAACAACGCCGAGGGCGGGAATCACGACACCAGCCGCTGCTACTTAGGCGAACGCCGCCTCAGTCTTCTCGAGCCGGAACTCGATGTGGGCATCCTGGGGGTCGACGAGCACACCGCGGCAGCGTTCGATTTCCATACGGGCCGCTGTGAGGTGTTCGGTCGCGGCACAGTCACCCTCCGCGGCGAAAGCCAGCATGTGCTCGAGTCCGGGACGGGGCTTGATCTCGAGCAGGTCGTCAAGGTCCTCAACCGGTCCGGTGCCGTGCCGCCGGTGACTACTCCATCGGCGTTCGACACCTCGACCTTCGCCGACGCGCTGGCTGCGGGTGACGGTGATCGCATCCTCGAACTCCTTCTCGAGCAAGAGGCCCTTGCCGTCGACGACATCGAGGCCCGTCGCAGCTTGCGGTCGATGCTGGTGGATGTCGTCGACGCCGCGCGCGTCGGTGTGCGCGACCCTCGCGAGGTAGCGGGCGGATACGTCGATATGCTGCTCGACCTTCGCCGGCGGGCGAGATCGTCCGGCGACTACGCCACCGCCGATAGGGTGCGAGATGGGCTTGCGGCGTTGGGCATCGAAGTGCGTGACACCGCCGACGGGCACGAGTGGATGTTTGCCGACCGGGACTGACGCGGCTCTGTTTACCTCTGACCGCCAGGACCTTCTGGCACAGAAGGTCCGATCGGTCGCCGCGGGAGCGCCAGATCGATATTGAATGCACGCCGGCGGACTTTCTCGCTGGACTCGTGTCGATAGTGGTGACGATCGACGCTCCGCCGGCGCGGCACGGCTTCAATGCCGGCCTCTGCTCGTGGATCGAACTCAGGTGGAGACCGCCACTCACACCCACGAGTTGGATCGGTATGTTTGGTGTAGGTGGGGGGAGTATTCGAAAGGAGTCAGAGATGGGGACTCGAGTTTCGGGGAAAGGCTTCATGGCAGTCGCCGTGTTGGCCATCATGGTTATGTTCGCGAGCGTGATACCACTATCAGCCGGTGTAAACAACAACCATACTTGGGTGAAGGCCGGCTGGAAGGACGGGCCCGTCGAGCTTCCGGGCACACTTGACGAGATTGCGTCCTTGCCGCTGCCTAGGGGCAACTACGCAGTCTCAGCCAAGCTTTGGTTGTGGAATGATACCGGTCAAATCCGCCTCAGTAACTGCAAGCTCTCGCTAGGGGGCTCGTGGGATTGGGTTCATGAGGAGGTACCCGCCATCCAGCACGAGGCGATTTCGCTGCAGGTAGTCGGCAGGATCACGGGCCCAGGAAAGGCAGTCCTGGAGTGCTTTGACCAAGGCGCCGGCGAGGTCACGGCTAATTGGATCAAGATCACCGCGGTCAAGGCCAGCCGTCTCCGCAATGTTCCGTTGGACTGAGCGCTAAGCGGCCCTTCGCTGCCGGAGCATCAAGTAATCCAACCGTGCGCTGCCGGGCCACGAGGCGCGGAGCCGTGGGCGGTTGACGCCGGCCCCACTCGCCTTCCTGGCGCTTAGGTAGTCGTTCGAGTTTGGCTTCGGCTCTGGTGGCGCGGGCTTCTCGGCTACCGGCTGAAGCACGAGCACAGCAGCGTGGGTCGGCCTGGGGCAGGCCTCCGGTACGATAAGGACACATCCCGGCTCTGTACGGGGTCCTCTGTTGCCGTCCGGAGGCAAGTTAGGTGACAAGCTCCGCCGACCTGCGCTTCTACGCGGAGCTGCGCGACTTCCTGGCCTCCGATCGCAGGTCGGGGATGGTTACCCGTTCCTTCGACGTCGCCGGCAGCGTCAAGGACATGATCGAGGCCTGCGGTGTCCCCCACACCGAGGTGGACGTGATTCTCGCCGACGGTGGAGCCGTGGACTTCACCTATCGGGTGCGGGACGGTGACCGCATCGCTGTCTATCCCCGGTTTCGGACCTTCGCTATCGAGTCCTCGTGGCGGGTAGGTCCGGAGCCGTTGTCGGAACCCCGCTTTGTGCTCGACGTTCACCTCGGCAGATTGACCAGATACCTTCGCCTCCTGGGTTTCGACTCTGCGTACGACCCGGGCATGGGTGATCCGCAACTCGTGGAGGTTTCCACGCGGGAGAGCCGAGTCCTGTTGACGCGGGACATCGGTCTGCTGATGCACGGCGTGCTCACGCATGGCTACTTCGTGAGAGCCGTAGATCCGTCCGAGCAGCTCACCGAAGTAGCCCGCCGCTTTGACCTCATGGGGTCGATCGACGCTTTCGCCAGGTGTGTGGCATGCAACGGTGCGCTCCAGGCTGTGGCGAAGGAGGAAATCGCCGATCGCCTCGCAGAGGGGACACGGCGGCACCATGACGACTTCCGCAGGTGTGCGGACTGCGCCCAGATCTACTGGAAGGGGTCTCACTACGCCCAGCTGCAGAGTGTCGTGGATCGCATCAAAGATCTCTGATCAGTGCGTACGTGGCTCCTGACACGGTCGCGAGAACGTCAGCGACGAAATGCCCGAGTGGCTTTCCGGCGCCCTTCATACGGAAACGACCAGCCGACAGTGCCCCGGGCCGAACCTGATACGGCTCGACGCAGAAACCCGGTGGCGCCCCACCGCGGCCCTCGCTGGATCGCCACCCGCCGTCGGGGCGCGACGATTCCGTAAGCTGCGCCGATGGAATACGCACGATCCGTTGACGATGTTCTCGCCGATCTGGCGGAGATCGCCGCCTCCGATGGAAGCTGGGGCTACGGGCGGGCCTTCACATACGTATTCGACGGCCCGGATCTCGAGCCGGTGACGACTGCTGCCATGCGGCTCTTCGCGGCATCGAATGGGCTCGATCCGACTGCCTTCCCCAGCTTCTTGAGGTTCGAAAACGACCTCGTGGCGTTCGGACGTGGTCTGCTGGCCGGCGACGAAGATGTAGTCGGCTCGGTCACGTCCGGCGGCACCGAGTCGATCATGCTCGCCGTCAAAGCGGCGCGCGATAGGGCTCGTGGCGGTGGTGCCACCGGGCGGCTCAACATGGTCGCTCCCATCACGGCACACGCCGCGTTCCACAAGGCGGCTGCCTATCTGGACCTCGAGATCCGGACGACCGCCGTCGACGAGCAGTTCCGCGGTATCGCCGATGACGTGGCGGCCGCGATCGACGACAACACGGCGGTGGTCGTTGCCTCGGCACCTTCATATACCCACGGTGTTGTCGACCCGATTGCCGAGGTCGGAGCCGTCGCCGCGCAGCGCGGCAAGTGGTTCCACGTTGACGCGTGTGTCGGTGGAATGGTGCTGCCGTTCATCGACGGGTCGCCGCAATTCGACTTCTCGATTGATGCGGTCGACTCGATCTCGGTCGATCTCCACAAGTACGGATACACCCCCAAGGGCGCGTCGTTGGTGCTGTATCGCAACGCCGAGCTGCGGTCTCACCAATACTTCGCCACCGCCGCCTGGACGGGCTACCCGGTGGCCAACGCAACCGTCCAGTCGACCAAATCGGGGGCACCTCTGGCTGCAGCCTGGGCCGCCGTCCGGCGCCTGGGGGAGATCGGGTACCGGCAGCTGACGGCCGACGCCCGGAAAGCCACGAACCTGGTTCTCGACACGATCCGGCCGGCCCCAGAAGTCGATCTGCTGGCCGAGCCGGATGCGCCGCTGTTTGCAGTCACATCGGCCAATGTGTTCGCCCACGGGGCGGCGATGCGGCGCCGCGGCTGGGTGGTGGGAGTGACCCCGTCGCTGGGGCCGTCCCCCGCACACCTCCACCTGACGGTGACGGCGGGCCATCTCCCGCTGGCTGCCGAGCTGGCCGCCGATCTGGTGGCGACGGCTGCCGCGGGAGGGGAGGACCCGGTGCTGCCGCCGGGCCTCGATCTGAGCGCGCTCGATCCGGAGATGATCGGCGGCCTGCTCGACTCATTCGACCTCGACCGGGATCGAGCGCTGATCGACGCGGCCGTCGATTCCCTGGACCCGGATGCTCGCGCCGCCGTGATATCGGCCGTATTGCAGCATCTGTACCGATGACCGTCGCGCTGCCGGCCGCGGCTGTGCTGCTGATCATCGGCTGGGCGTTGCGGCGAGCGATTCCGGCTCGAGGCGGTCTCGTGGCCATCGTGCCGGCGGCTATCTTCGGCGGGCTGGTGGCGCTGCTGTTGCGTGTGGCCGACGTGCTGCCGGGTGCGGTCGAGGGTTGGCAGGACGCGGCGTACCACCTCTTCGGTATCTCCTTCCTCGCCATCGGCCTCACGCCGACCGGGGATGCCAAGCTCCGCAAGGGCGCTCTCTGGATGGGAATCGGCCAGTGGGCCACCTTCGCCCTGCAGGCGGCCGCCGGAGGTCTTGTCGTGCTGGCGTTCGGCTCGGTTCACGAAGGTTTCGGCTTCCTGGCACCCATGGGGCTGAACGAGGGCCCGGGCCAGGCGCTGTCGATCGGGCGGCTGTGGGAGGACGACTACGGGTTCGCCAACGCCGCGTCGATCGGGGCCACCATCGCCTCGATCGGGTTTCTCGTCGCATACGGAGGCGGTCTGCTGGCAGTCCGCAACCGGGATCGCCCCGCGGGCCCCTTGCCGACGGCGGGTCGCTGGAACCGGGAGACGGTAGTCGCGGCTCTCGCCCTCACGGCGGGCTACACGGTGCTGTATCAGCTCGTCTTCCACGGCTTCGGCCTGATTGGCGAGGATGTCCGCGACCTGGTGCTCGCGGTGATGTTCTTTGTCGCCCTGCTGGCCGGAATGGGGGTGCGGATTCTGTTGCAGCGCCGCGGGAAAGGCATCGACGGCGACACCACCCGAGCCGTAGCGGTGGTGGCGGTCGACTGGCTCACCGTGGCCATCCTCGGCTCGCTCACGTGGGACGCGGTCAGCGGCGTGGCTGCCGAGCTGATTGCAGTGATCATCGGCGCAGTTGTCGCCACCGTGGTGGTGCTGGCGGTGGCAAGACGCTGGGTGGATCAGTGGCGGCGGGAGAGGACGCTGGCGCTGTTCGGCACCGTCACGGGGACCGCCGCGTCCGGCCTGGCGCTGCTGGCCCTGGCGGACCCCGAACTCGAGTCACCTGTGGCCGCGGAGCTGGGGGCCATGGTGGTGGTATCGGCGCCTGCCGTACTCGGCGGGATTGCGCTGGCGACGGCGGCTGCCTCGGGCGCAGTGTCGGCCGCCATGGCAACGGCGGTCTTCGCTGTGGTCGGGGTAGCGTCGCTCGCGGTGCTGGCGGCGGTGATGCGCCGCGTGCCCGAGTAACTACTCCGGGATGAGGTCTTCGGTCCAGGCCTCAGTGCCTTTTGCGGGCTTGCCCTCCAACAGGGCTACCAGGGACTCGAGTGCAGTGAACGCATCTCCGATCGGGTAGTAGAAGGCGTCCCAGTTCTCGCTGTCCTCGCCATCGTGATTGGCGATCACGCGGTCATACCTCCACGCCAGCCGAAGCTCTCCGATGGCGCTCGACGCCCGCCGCTCGATGTTCTCCAGGTCGGGCAGGGACAGCTCGCCTTTTTGCTTCCTCGTTCGCCGCAGCAGCTTGCGCCGCATCACGTCCGTCACCAGCGAGGCGAGGTCGACATTGCCCTCCGCCGCCCTGAGGTAACGAATCTCATCCGCGCTCAGCGGAGACATGAAGAGCGTCACGGTGTCGTAGCGATCGAACACGCCGGCCTGGCGCAAGGCCTCGGGGACGAACGGATTGCCCTCGAAGAGCGCGTTGCCGCCGGATTCGAGGAGCTCGCCGAGTTCGTCGAGATCGAGACACTGGAGGTCGCCGCGCACGTCGCACTCGACGAACCGCGGCTGTTTGGCGAGCTGCTCGATATCAGAACGGCGTCGGAAGTGATAATCGACGCCGTCGATCTCGCCCGGGCGGGGGTCGCGGCTGTTGTAGAGGACGACCGGCGTCAAAGTCGCGTCCAGCTCGGGATGGAGCCGCCGCAGCGCGGCCACAAGCGGGCTCTTGCCCACACCGCTGGGCCCGGCGAGAACTACGAAGCGGCCTGTCATCGTCTCCTCCTCTGGGCGCTGATCGTCGGCGCAAACGAACACTACAGGGGAGTGGCCCGCCCATCTCGCCCGCGTATCCGGGTAGGTCGGAGCTGCACCCGAGACACGATCGAGCGATGGCTACCATCGTGGGGAGTCGATTACCGCGAAATCACAGGACAGGAATCGTGTCATGACGACGACCGGCACCCCCGCCCGCCGCCTTGTGGAGGCCTTCGATGACTGCCCCGCTCTGGCCGCGATGTACACCGAGGATGTGACCTGGCGTCTCAACTACTCACTCCCGCCGAACATTGCGGGCCCCCACGTTGGGAAGGACGCGGTGTGTGGCTTCAACGAGGCGGTGTTCACCAAGTTCTACGAGCCCGGTTCGGTTACGGTCGAGATCCTCGACGAGATCGGCGACGAGGCTTCGAGTGTGGTCCGATTCGTGTTTCGTGCCGTGACCGGCAGTGGCGATTCCTACGGCGTGGAATACGTGCTGTTCGCCAAGACCACCGACGGCTTGATCCACGAGGTCGTCGAGTTGCTCGATACCCACGCGACGATCGAGCAGCATCAGGGCAACGCCGTCGGAGTTCCGCCGACCGGGTGACTCCGGGTGCGCGCTACTCGCAGGTTCCGAGCCAGTAGATCACACCGTCGAGCAGTGCGAAGTCGGCTGTGGAATCAAAGCTCTGGCCGCCGAACGTGAAGCTGACCGGAACGCTGGAGACGTTGTCGATCCGCACCGGGCTTCCGGCGATTGAGAAGTCACGATTCTGCGGTTCGGTCGGTTCACCCGCCATCTCGTAGTCGGACAGGGCCATGATCTCGGTGGCAACCCAGCTTTGGCAGACGTCGATCGAGAGCTGCTCGACGACCTGGGGGTGAAGGCGCGAGAGCACGAAGTCGGCGTCACCGTTGGCAATGGCGGCCGCATACAGCTCGACGAACTCCTGGACGGTCTCAGTCGGGGCAGCCGTTGTCGTCGTTGTCGTCGCGACAGCGGTGGTTGTCGATGCGACCGTGGTTGACGTACTCCCCGGGGCGGTTGTCTCCGGTAGGCGGGTCGTGGTGGGAGTCGACTCTCCCGACGCCGCCGGGCTCGTCGTTGCCGGACCGGCGATCGCCGGTTCCGTAGACCCGTTCAAGGCGAGGATTGCTCCGGCGAGGATCATGGCTCCTCCGAGAGCAAGGAGCGTGGTTCCCAGAGATCGGCGGTTCATGGTGCTACGCGTCTTCCGCGGGCGACCCGTGATTGGGGGCCCGACTGAATGAGCAACCATCCGCCCAACAGGGCGATGATGACTCCAAGCCCGATCAGCACCGCGGGGATAGGGACGCCGCCTCCCGGATTGGTGGTCTCACCCGTCGCCGATATCAGGGCCGGCTCCGGCGAGTCCGTTGTTGGGGGCGGGGCGGTGGTTGTTGTCGAGGTTGTCGTCGTGGTGGTGGTCGAGGTCGAGGTTGTGGTCGTGGTCGACGTTGTTGTGGTGGTCGTCGTGGCGGCCAGTCGGGCCTCGGCAGCGGCCCGCATGGCATCTTCATCGCAGGTTGGTTCGGAATCGTCGACGTACACCGTTATGAACGTTCCGCCCTTCTCCGTCCCCGCCAGGTGCTCGAGGCCGGGGTGGTCAGAGGCGAAACTGGTGAGCTCGTGGGCGCCGTATTGGTAGAGAGGCACCGGGATCACGATCACGCCGTACATGTCGATGACTCCAGAACCGCTGACGTCGCCAGAAGCCCCCATCACGTTGGCGGTCAGGAGCTGTCCGATCACCGGATCGAAACCGCTGAGAACGAAGATCAGAGTCAACAGCGAAGGGGCCCCGCTCAAAGGATCCGCAGGCGAATGGTCGACCGCAGCACACGAGTCGACGATGGTCACCTGCTCTTGAGCCATTGCCGGCAGCGGAGCCAGCGAGAGAACGAGGGTGAAGGCAAGGAGTCCACGCAGGATCTTCCAGGGCATACCCTCACTATCGGTGCTGCAGCCAGCCGACCTGAGGTCTGCCGCGCCGCTCAGTCGATTTCCGCTCTGTGGACGGCCGCTCAGTGGATGGTCACGGGATTCGGGAATGCGTCCGGGTCGGGCCCTTCGCCTCTACGCACGTGCCGTGACGCTCGTTTGAATGTTGCTTGGCGAGGCATCTCAACAGAGGAGGGTTGGAGTTTCGATGGAAAGCACCCCATGGTTGTCGTAATCCTGCGGTACCCGGCTTACCTGCCCACCTTTGACGAGGTGGCCGAGCAGTGCCGGGCCAAGGTGCCCGTGTTCGAGACTGAGATACCCGGGTTGATCGACAAGACCTGGGGTATGGATGAGGCGACCGGCACCATGTGTTCGGTCTACCACTTCGAGGACCGAGCATCTGCCGAGGCGCGCTTCGCCAGCGACGGTTTCCGAGATTTCGTGGCGAAGCAGCTGCAGAACCGGGTGGAAATCGAGTACTTCGATGTGGCGGCAGTGGCCGTGCGGCGGCCGCTCAAATAGGCCGGACCGCGGCCAACATCGGGGGAGTCCTCGACGTCGACTCGCGTGGGCCGGGCAATCCGTGCAGTTTTTGTCTTGACGTCGAGTCGCACCTAGTGTATATATACGACATATACAGTATGAGCACTATGACCGGCGACCTCGACACTCCCGAAACGCCTCGCATGAGGGTGATCCTCTCCAACTCCTCATCGGAACCGATCTATGAACAGATCGCCCGGCAGATACGGGCTCAGATCATCGGCGGGGAGTTGGAGGAGGGGAGCCTGCTGTCATCGATCCGTTCGCTGGCCCGGGATTTACAGGTCAGCGTCATCACCACGAAGCGGGCTTATGAGGAACTCGAGCGAGAGGGTCTCATCGACACGGTGGGGGGGAAAGGCACGTTCGTGGCGGCCCAGAATCCGCAGTTCCTGCGGGAGAAGCGGATGTCATTGGTAGAAGAGAAGTTGGCGGATGCCGTTTCCGAAGCGCGACTGGTCGGCCTCAGTCTGGACGATCTGTCAGAGATGCTGCGGCTGCTCGCCGAGGAGGAATGATGGAAGACAACGTCCTCGAAATCCGGGGCGTGCACAAGAGCTACCCGGGCTTCACCATGAGGGACGTCGACCTGGTCGTCCCGACCGGTCATGTGACGGGCCTGATCGGGCCCAACGGAGCCGGCAAGACGACGTTGGTGAAGCTGGTGATGAACCTCATCACCCGTGAGGCCGGCGAGATCGACGTATTCGGCCTCGACAACCTTCTGCATGAGGCTGAGGTCAAGGCCCGCATCGGGTTTGTCTACGACGAGCCGAATTTCCCTCACGACGTCAACGCGCGCGATCTGGGCCGAGCCATCGGTCCGTTCTACAGAGGCTGGAGTGGCGAGCGCTACCGCCGGCTGCTCGGCGAGTTCGGAATCCCGGTGCGGAAGCGGTTCAAAGCCCTGTCGAAGGGTATGCAAATGAAGCTGGCGTTGGCGATTGCGCTCGCTCACGATGCCGACCTCCTGCTGATGGACGAACCTACCGCAGGTCTGGACCTCGAGTTCCGGCGTGACCTCCTCGAACATCTGGCGGCGATCCTCGAGGACGAACGCAAGTCCGTGCTCTTCTCGACCCATGTCACTTCCGACCTGGAGCGCTTCGCCGACTTCATCACCCTGATTCGCGACGGTGAGATTGTGTTCTCGCTGCCGACCAGCGATCTGCGCGACGCCTGGGGCGTCGTCAAAGGTGCCGCCGACGTGTTGGCCCGTCTCGACGCGCCCGATGTCCGGGGAGTGCGCACCGGGCCTCATGGGGTAGAGGCACTGGTGGCCAACGCCTCACTGGCCCGCACGAAATGCGGCCCGGGGGTCGTCATCGACCGCCCCAGCCTGGACGATGTGCTCGTCCTCATGACTCGAGGAGATAGCTATGTGGAATCTCATTAGAAAGGACCTGATCCTCGGTCGCTGGACCTTGATCGTGAACGGGTCCATGGCCCTGCTGGCTCCGTTTATCCTGCTGATCCCGGACGAGCCGCCGCCCGTCATCCTCTACGTCCTCTACGTGGGGCTCATGTGCACGATGCTGCCGGTGAGCCTGATTGCCAAGGAGGATAAGTTCTCGGCGACGGCTTTCACCTGCAGCCTTCCGGTTACCCGCGATGACATCGTCACGTCTCGCTACCTGGGCGGTTGGTTCATCGCCGGTGGCTGGATGGCCGCCGTGCTGGCGCTCGGACTCTTGGCACCGGCCGTCCGTGATCTGTGGAGCAACGGCGCCGGCGGTGCCCTCCTCGGCGGTCTCACGATGCTCGGGCTGACGATCGCGATCGTCATCCCGTTCACCATCCGATTCGGCATGAACGGACTCCTGTTCGGTCTCGTGGGGCTTCAAGTGTTGGGCATGGTGCTGTTTATCGGGGCTCTGGCCACCGGGGGTCTGGATGGGATAGAACGAGCCGTCAAGTCCGTGATTGACGCCGTGGGCAGCTACCACGAACGGGTGGGGCCGGCAGGTTTCGCGGTCACAGTGATCTTCGGTGTCGCGCTGCTGAACTGGGTGTCCTGGAAGGCGTCGCGGCGCATCTTCCGGACGAGAGATCTTTGAGGCAATCGTGGACGACCTGCTGGTTGTGGAGCGCATTCGAAAGGCCTGGGACGTCGTAGCGCTCGAGGACGTTTCCTTGCGGCTGCCGCCGGGCCACATCATGGGGATTGCCGGCCCCAACGGATCGGGCAAGACCACGCTGATTCGCCTCATCCTCGGTCACATCCGCCCCGACGGCGGAGCCATCCGGGTCTTCGGAGATGATCCCGGACTCTCCGGCCGGGCGATCCGATCGCGCATCGGCTTTGTTCTCGACCGGCCGATCTCGTATGAGCACCTCAGTGTCACCCGTCTCGGGAGGCTGGTGGCCGACTTCTACGCGGACTGGGACGAGGTCGAGTTCCAGCGGCTGCTGGACGAGTTCGAGTTACCCGGGCGGCGCCGCGCCTCAGCCTTGTCGAGGGGAATGCGGGTCAAACTGGGGCTGGCCCTGGCGCTCGCGCACAACGCCGAATTGCTGGTGCTCGACGAGCCGACCACCGGGCTGGACCCGGTGTTCCGCCGCGAGTTGCTGGCGCGGCTGTCTGCGATCATCGCGGACGGCCGCACGTCGGTGTTGTTCTCGACTCAGATCCTCACCGACCTGGATCGAGTAGCCGACTTCGCCGTGTTCTTGCGCGGCGGCCGGGTGGTCTTCTCCGGGCCGAAGGATGACCTGCTCGATCGCTGGGCGATCGTTCGTGGGGGCCCCGAATTGGCTGCGGCCGCCGGGGCCGATGCGGTCCGGGGTATCCGCAGGTCACGAATGGGCTTTGACGTGCTCTTTGATGATATGGATGCCGCCAAACCGTACTGTGACGGCCCGGCGGTGCTGGAGCGCCCGACACTCGACGACGTGTTTCTCCTGCTCGGTTCAAAGGAGTCGCAGTGAAGGCTCTGATCCGCAAGGACCTGCGGTTGCTGGCCCCCTATTGGTGGCTGATCCTTCCGGGCCATGTTCTGTTCTCGGCCAACGGTGTGATCAGTCCCGAGTTCCTTTTCTGGATCGGAGTAGCTCTTGCCGCCTCCTTCACGGTCGGACTCGCCGTCATCGACTGGCGCTTCGACGCCGACCGCTTTGTGGCTGCGCTGCCGGTTGATCGGCCCGCCCAGGTGAGAGCGAGATATGTCGGCGCCATCGGGGCGGCCGTCCTGGGAACCGCCCTGTACGTCGCCTACGGGTCGGTGATAGTCGCGGCGTTTCCCGCCCGTTTGGGTTGGCGCACCGGCGCCGGGGCCTGGAACTCCCCAGAAGGTATCGCCGTGTTCTTCCTGGTGGCAGCGGCACTGGTGCTGATTCTGCTGCCGCTCCTCTTTCGGCTGGGCCTCGTGCGCGGGATCTGGAGTTTTGGCTTCGTGGCGCTGGCGGTGATGGCGGTGGCGATCTCTCGGGTGAGCAACGCCGGCGCGGAAGCACCGAGTCAAGCCCTTGTCGAAGAGCTGGCGGTATTCGTCGACGACCGGGGCGCGGCCGTCGCGTGGCCGCTCGTGCTCGCTTCCCTGATGGGCCTCATCTGGCTGTCGGCCCGGCTATCGATCGCCGGGTTCCGGAGCAGGGAGCTCTAGAGCGGCGCGGGCCGACTCACACGAAGAGCTGGACGTCGGCCGCCGCGGCGTAGTCGAGGAAGGCGGCAGCTCCGGCGATGTCGCAGCCCTCGATGAGGTCGGACTCGTCGACACCCATCACGCCCATTGTGGTGGAACAGGCGAAGAAGCGGACGCCGAGCTCGCGGCTCATATCGATGAACTCGGCCACCTCGGGCATGCGGGCGTCGTTCATCCATCTCTTCATGACCTTGGTGGCGGCGGCCGTGGCTCCGGGAACGGCACCGAGCAGATTGGGGAGCTGGATCGGTCCCGCCGGGTTGGCCAGCGATGCCACTTTCAGCTTGTTGAATCGATCCTGATGGAGGATGTCGAGACCGTAGAAGGTGAAGTAGATGCCGGCTTCCCAGCCCAGGCTCACCGCGGTAGACGCCAGGATGAGCGGGGGATAGGCCTGGTCGAGGGTGCCCTTGGACGCCACCAGCGCCAGCCGCTTCTTCGGCGGTTCGTCGTTGGCGGCCCGCGCAGGCGCTGCCGTCTCGGCGACGCCGGTCATGTTTGGGTTCCCTTCTCGATTAGGAACCGTTGGCTCGAGCCCCGATCCTCGCTTGCCAGAACGGTGTCACCGCGTTGGCGAGCCATGGCGGGGATGTCCTCGAGAGCGCCGGGATCGGTTGTGATCAGCTCGAGCACCTCGCCGGGTTGCAGGTTGCCGAGCGCCAGGGCGGTCTTGTAGACGGGCAGCGGGCACAGCAGCCCGGAGCAGTCGAGCGAGTCGGCCGGGGTGATTTCTCTCTGGGTTGGCGGTGATTGTGTCATTGGGTTTCCTTCCGTTTCAGATCTGGGGGAGGCCCTCGTCGCCGAGGATCTCTGCGAAGTAGCTCGCGTACTTGTTGCCGCCGTCGGGGGAGACGCCCACGGCGATGCCGCTGTGCTCCTCGCCCAGCAGCGAGGCAGCGTGGACGATGGCGCCCGTCGAAGGCCCGACTATGAGGCCCTCTTCGCGGAACAGTCGCTTCGTTGTGGCGTACGCCGCCTCGTCGTCGACACCGATGACCTCGTCCACCACGTCCCAATCGAGGATCGTCGGCTGCTTGGCTTCCTGGAAGCTCTTGAGGCCGGGCAGGCGATGACCGCGCTGCGGCTCGATCCCGATGATCTGGATCGAGGAGTCCTGCTCCTTGAGGTAGCGGCCCACTCCGGTGATGGTGCCGCAGGTCCCGAAACCGGCCAGGAAGTAGCGGACCCGGCCCTCCGTCTGGCGCCAGATCTCCGGCCCGGTCGTCTCATAGTGGGCGCGCACGTTGTCCTCGTTCTCGTACTGGTTGGTCGCCACGAAGCGCTCTCCACCGGCGCTGGCGGCCAGGGAGCGGGCCAGGGCGATGGCACCGTCCTTGGGATGATCCACCGGGCACAGGTCGTCCGGTGTCTCCCACACCTCGGCCCCGAGCATGCGGAGCAGGACCTTCTTCTCCTCCGGCACTCCGTCGGGGATGGTGACGGTCAGCCTGCTGCCGGCCAGTGCGGCCAGTGCGGCCAGCGCGATAGCGGTGTTGCCCGACGACGCCTCGACAACCTCCCGACCGGCCAACTCGCCGCGGTCCTCGAGTCCGGCCAGCATCGCGGCAGCAGCCCGGTCCTTGATCGAGCCGAACGGGTTGAGCCACTCGAGCTTGAGGAAGAGCGAGAGGCCGGCGTCCGGCACGACGTGGCGCACCCGCACGAGCGGCGTCGGGTTGTGGACGTCGGGCAGCAGCTCTCGGATGTCGTCGAAGCGCCGGGCGGCACGGTCGGTGCGCAGGCCGGGTATTGCAGTTGTAGTCATTGTCGGTCTCCCAGAAACAGAAAAACCCGCACCGTGGATTCGGTGCGGGTGGGGTGATTGAAAAGGATGTATCAGCTGATTGCTACGCGTATACCTCCCCGCACTGGATTGCGGGACGACAACAACACGCGCAGCTGATGTGGTTCATGAAGCGTTAACCATAGAACGTTCCGGGTGTTCGTCAAGGCACGAACTCCCGGAACGGTCTAGACCGTCGTTGAGCGGGAACGTCGCCCGAGTCGCTCAGTCGATGTGCAGCCCGCCGTCGTAGATGTCGAGTACACACTCATCCGGATTACCGCATGGAACCCCGCCGAGCCCGATTCCCGAGCCGGCGCCATGGAGATCCTCGTATGCGCCGGTGCCGCTGAGGACATTCCAGTTGAAGGTCACACCCTTGCGGAAGTCGATCCGCGCTTGCAGGTTCACGAAGAACTCGCCGGAGCCGTCATCGCAGGTGAAGTGCTTGATCCCCTGAAAGTTGAACCCGGTCGGTGAAGCGCCCGTAACCTTGCCGGCTGCGTCCACGACGATCCCCGTGTCGCACACAAGGCCTTCGTCTACGGCGGGGCCCGATGCCGTGAACGGGCCGGGATCCCCGAGCAGAGAGCTTTCGACCTCGATGGCGACGTCCGACGGGGCTGTGGCGGTGGCGGGTAGCGCCAGGGCCACCAGCAGTGCCATCGCAAACAGAACTACCAGACTCCTTCTCATCACCCTTTCCTCCCCAGACTGACCACCGCGCGTGGTCACCTGCCCGTAAGGCTACCGATCGGACGGTGCAGCTGGGGCCGACTCATGGGCCGCTACTGCTTGCCCAGCCCCTTCTCGGGTGCCCCAACGAGAGCCACCCGGTTCCCGAGGTTGGCGTCGCCTTCCTCCATCCCGGCATGGGCGGCACCGATGTCCTCGAAGCTGTACACATCTCCGAGGCAGGGGTCGATCTTGCCTGCAACGACCAGGTCGTTGTAGGAGCGGGCCTGGGGGTCGTTGGTGCCGTGTGAGCCCTGCAGCCTCTTCTGGCGGACCCAGTGGTGGCGGAGGTCGACGGAGGCG
>CAMYIJ010000070.1 GCA_947258375.1 uncultured Acidimicrobiaceae bacterium | reverse complement strand
GAAACGCTCGAAGGGCAGCTGCAGCCGGATGGGGTCGACCCGGGTGAGCCCGATGCAGCGACAGATGGCCGAATCAGCTCCCGAGCCGCGGATCTGGCAGTAGATGTCGCGGCTGCGGGCGAACTCCACGATGTCCCAGGCCACCAGGAAGAACCCGGCGAAGCCAAGCCTCTCTATCACCTCGAGTTCGTGATCGATGCGCTCGATTGCCCGTGGGGCGATGCCGCCGGGGCCGTCCCCGGGATAGACCCGGCGAGCCCCATCCACGACCAGCTGGCGAAGATACTCGTCCTCGGTGGTGAACGCCCCCGGCATCGGGAAGTCCGGAAGGTCCGGCGCCAACAGATCTAAGTCGAAAGCCAGCTCGGCCCCGAGCTCGGCAGCCCGCGCCACCGCCCCCGGGTAGCGGTCAAAACGGGCCCCCATCTCGGCCGCACTACGCAGATATCGCTCATCGGTGGCCGGACGGAACCCGTCGGCGAGATCGAGACTGCGGCGCCCTCCAATGGCCGCCAGTACCTCGGACAGGTCGGCATCCGATCGATCGACGTAGTGCACGTTGTTGGTGGCAACCGTATCGAGGCCGAGCCGCCGGGCGACCTCAACGAGCAAGTCATTGCGGGCGTCATCCTCGGGCATGGCGTGATGCCACAGCTCCACAAAGAGCCGGTTACCAAAGGTATTGCGCAGCCGGGCGGCCGCGCGCAACGCACCATCGAAGTCTCCCCTCTGAGCCGCCCGGGGCACGGCTCCCTGCCAGCAACCGGTGAGGGCCACCAGGTTGCCGAGGCGGGCTGCGATCTCCAGCTCTGCATAGCTGTACTCCGGGGCGTCCTTGGCGCCGCGATACTGGCCTTTGGTCACAAAATGGCTGATTGCGGCGTATCCGGCGGGGTCCGGCGCCAGGAGCACCAGATGGTCACTCGGCCGCTTCACCGCCGGCTTTGAGCCATGCATCCGCCGAATGCGCCCCCGTCGCGGCCGGTCGACCGAATCGCTCGAGGCACGATGAGCTTTCGGCGAGGACCGCCCGTTGTTCGCCGGTTCGGCGAAGTCCCGGGGCATGCCGACCTCGGTGCCGTAGACGATCGGCAAGCCAACGTGGCGTGCCGCCTGGTGGACTTTGGCCGCCCCACGGAATCCATCATGGTCGACAACTCCGAGGGCCGTGTAGCCCAAGTCAACGGCGCGGGCAACCAGCTCAAACGGATGAGAAGCCCCGTCGAGGAAGCTGTAGTTGGTGTGGCAGTGCAGCTCCGCATATTGCGTCATGAGAGCTCCACCATACATCGAACATATGTTCGATTACTAGCGCGCTCGTTCGGCAGTCGCCACTACGGCCGTGCCGCCGGTGAAGTCGAACACCGACCGCTGCTTCTTGTCGACGCGCATCGCGATTACGCACGCCAGCCACAGAAGGGGAATGAAGAGAATGGTCACCACCAGCACCAGCGGCATCGAGCGCATGACCACTTTCCCCCACCCCGGAGACTTGTCGGTCTCCGGGTCAATCACGGCCAGACCCACCAGCCGTTTGCCCGGGGTCCAACCCCAAATACCCGTGAATATCACCTCGTAGCCGATCACCATGAGGCCCGCCAACCACAGGAAGCCGTCGTTTCTGGTGGTCACGGCCTCAGACTCGGGAGGAAACGCTCGCTGGAGGAGGAGAAAGAACGGCAGGAGCAGAAGTAGAGCATCAGTCGATCGTGCCGTGATCCGCGCCCAGATTGTGCCCCGCGGTAGCGATGCCGCGTCCTCAGCATCTCCCTCCGGCACATCCGAACCCTTCGGAACCGCACTCCTACGGGAAGTCGCCGATTTCCTGGCGGCTCCCCGCTCCGGCCGTTTCTTGGCGGCGGGAGGGTTCTTCATCTGCCGCGGTTGCGGGCCCCACTTCTCCCCGTCCCAGAATCGTTCGGTACCAGCGGGATCACCATCCTTGACGTACCAACCTCTCGGTCGGGGGCGGCGTCGTCGAGCCATGTGCCACTACCTCGGCGTTTCTCGAGCCCAAGGCGAAGGCCCGATCAGGAAGATTCAATGTCGCCAATCTAGTGCCCTGACCAGCAACGTTCGCCGGGTTGACGGCGGCCAGGAACCCCCCTGGCTGGCTCGGGACATTTGGCCATCGGCTGGCGCGGATGGGTGTTTGTCGGCAAGGCCTCACCCAAACCCCCCTCGGCCCTCGTCCTCGACGCATCTACAAATGGGCCTTTGTCCTGCGTCCTTGCCAGGAAGGCCCCTGTCTCGCCCTCAACCTCGCCAACGAAACTGGACAGGGCACTAGCGGTTCACGAGCCAACCCACACCGTGCGATACGGCAGCGCCTATGTGGAGAAATCGGATGAACCGGCAGCGCCGGTGTCGATCCACGATGGAAGCCGGAGCACAAACCGGCTGGTGCCATCTTTGTACTCGTATGTGAGGTCGCCGCCCATACGGCGAGCCAGCGTCCGGGAAACCGCCAGACCCAAACCGACGGACTCGGTCTTGCCGGGATCGTGGTGGGCACGCTCGTATGGCTCGAAGACCCGGTCCCGATCGGCGCTGGCAATTCCCTCACCGTCGTCCACGACGGCAATCTGCACCCATCTCGTCTCGTGCTGGCTCAAGGCAATCACAACCGAGGGACCGCCATATCGGATGGCGTTGGTCACCAGGTTGCGGAGGATCTGGCGAATCCGGGCCGGGTCACCGACGGCCCGGCCGGCAACACCTTCGATGTCGAACTCATCTGATCGGAAGTCCTCGAGCGCCTCGAGCACTTGCCGCATCTGGGCGCGCAGGTCCACCGGCACCTCGGCCACACGAAATGAGTCCTGGCCGGCACGAGCCATCGTCAGGAGATCCTCGACGAGATTGACGAGGTCGGTCGCCTCATCGCTCACCAGATCCAGAATGTCCTTACGGTCGTCCTCGTCGAAGCCTCCCTCCTGGAGCAGTTCGACAAATCCAAGGACGCTGGTCAGCGGGGTCCGCAACTCGTGGCTGACGGTCGCAACGAACCGGTCCTTGTGGCTGCTCAGCTCTTCGAGCCGCCGTCGGGCGGCCTCGCGCTCCCAGAAAGCGCCCAGCATACGAGCCACCGTCTCGAGCATTGACATCTCTTCGTCACTCCACTGGCGGACCGTGGTGATGTCGGCGAGGCCGACCAGGCCTGCCCACTCGCCCTCAACAAAGATGGGGATGTCCAGCTCAGACTTGATCGGAAACGGGTCGTCGGCGTAGACCTCCCGCTCAACCCCCGTCAGCTCTTCGGGGATCAGCAGGAACGACTCACCACGTTCGAGGTGAGAGCGGGATATGGGCATCTGCGACCATGGGACAAAATCCCAGTACTTGTTGGAAGAGCCGGCGTGCGGTGTGCCGATCTTCTCGACCTCGACAACTGTCTGCGAACACAGCCCGAATTCGGGGTCGAGGACGTTGCGCTCGACGAATATGTAGGTGGCGTCTGTGGCGCTCTGCAGGGCCTCCAGTGCCAGTTCGAGCCGGTTTTCGCCGGAACTCGCCAGCAGCGCCTGAGCACAGTCCGCGACTGCAGCCGGGAAACGAAGCTGCCGCTCCTGCCGATGAGCTCGCAGCTCGAGATTGACCCGAGATCGCGCATTCTGTATCGCCCCACCGAGAACGTTGGCGACCTCACGAAGGAAATCGATCTCGCCCCGCGTATACGAGCGCGGTGACCGGCTGTGCACGCCCAACACACCGTATGGTCTTTCATCGTCGGGTACCGCCACGCTCATGCCGCTGGCAACGTTGTGGTCGACGAGCAGCTGGGGCGCCGAGAAGCGATCCTCGCGAGAGAAGTCCTCGACAACGACGGTCGCCTCCGACTCGAGGGTGAATCCGGCCTGCGAATCGCTCCCCCGCGGGACCGTGGCGTGACCGATGAGCACGTCGTCCTGCCATCCTGAGCCGGCGACCATCACCAGTGGATCAACTCCGCCGGGCTGATGCAGCACCTTGGCGTATTCGACCCCGAGGCTGCGGCACAGCAGGTCACAGGCGCGATCCAGTAGCTCTCCCACCCCGAGACCGGTGAGCGCGGCGTAACTCAGCTCTGCAACAACTGCAGAGCGTGACAAGATCTCTGTCGACAAAGGCGCCTGATCGCGCACTTGGGCCTCAGGACCGGCCTGTCTAGTCCGCTGATCCACAGTGCCTACATCGGCAGATCGCCGACGCAACATGAGGTCGCGCAGGGCCGGCTCAGGCTCCTAGCCCTTGCGCGGCTTCCGCACGACGTATGTCTGGCCGGCAAAGTCGTAGACGGATCGCCGGAAGTCGTCGACGAACACCAACACCAGTGAGGCGAGAAGCACCAGGAAACTCAGATTGGCCACGAACAGTATGGGAACGTAACCGATCGCAAACGGCAGCCAACGCATCGTCGCCGTGGGGAACCCGACAGGCGCCTGCCCGTCGACCTGGCGCACCACTTCGATTCCGACGGCCATCTTGCCGAGCGTGGCACTCCTGAGACCGACGAGACCTATCTCATAGGCGGCCGCGACCAAACCGCCGGCGAGCTGTTCTCCTGTTGAGAGCGGGTCGTCCCCAACGCCGGCGGCCTGTAGGTCGAAGTCTCGCAGCACCAGGGGCACGAGGATGAGGCCCAGCACGATCAAGTCGATCAGGCGAGCACCGAATCTGGCTCCCGGGGTCGCCAGCTCCCGGCCGTGCGGAGTGAGCCGGGCGCCCTCGGCCGGAGCCATTCGGTCGCCTTTCACCTTCGGAGGTGAAGCCATCGCCGCCCTGGTCTCGGCAGACCATTGAGTTCCGTCCCAGTAACGCTCGGTCCCCGGCGGATCATTGTCAGATTGGTACCAGCCTGGTGGCGGGTTCTCTGCCATCGGCCCTCCCTTGGACGCCAGTCGTATGCTAGGGGTCCCGGCGCTCCGACGGATGAGCGCTACGGCACGAAACGGCGTAGGCTTACTGCATGATCGAATTCTCAGTGAAGCTCACCAACAGGCCCGGCCAACTCGCAACCCTTTCCCGTGAGCTGGCGACTGCAGGCGTCAACATCGAAGCGCTCGCCGCGATCACGACGGAGCACGATGGACTGGTGAAACTCGTCGTCGACGAGGACTATGCGGCTCGCCGTGTGCTCAACGATGCCGGAATGAGCTTCGAGGAGAGACGGGTTATCACCGCGGTTCTCCACGACAAGCCGGGAGCGCTGGCAGACATGGCCGAGGCGCTCGCCAACACCGGCGTCAACATCGAGGCCATGTACCTCCTCCACTCGAACTCCGAGGGGCTGCACTTCGCCGTCGCGGTCGACGACCACGAGACGGCCCGAGCGCACCTCTAGCCGGCAGTTGACCGGAAGGGCGGCCTGATGGGTCTGGGGTTCGGGTTGCTCTCGGCGCAACTGCGGCCGGGCGAGTCCAAGGACTGGGAACAGGCATACGACGAAACCCTCCGCCTGACCGTCGACGCCGAGCGCCTCGGGTTCAGCTCGGCGTGGACAACCGAGCACCACTTCGTCGACGACGGCTATATGCCCTCGCTTCTCGTGACAAGCGCCGCAATGGCCGCCCGCACCTCGACGATCGAGATCGGGACCGGGGTGGTTCTGGCTCCGCTCCACGACCCGATTCGACTCGCAGAGGATGCTGCAACGGTTCAGCTGATCTCGAAGGGCCGGCTGACCCTGGGGCTCGGGCTGGGCTGGTCTCCGATCGAGTTGGCCGCCTTCGGCCCCGGCATGAGATACCGCGGCCGGGCCACAACTGAGATGTTACAGATACTCCCGATGGCCTGGTCGGGAGAGCCACTCGAGCACAACGGCGAGATCTATCAGCTGCCCCGGGTGGGAGTGCGGCCGACCCCGCAAAAGCGGATCAGCATCGTCATCGGCGGTGGTGCCGAGGCCGCTGTGCGTCGGGCTGCCCGTTACGCCGACGGCTTCTTCAGCAACTCGCTGGCCGACGATCTGATCCAGCAGGTGCGCTGGGCGACGGCAGAGATGGAGGCCATCGGGCGAGATCCGAGTACGTTCCGCTGGCTTCACTACTCCATCATGTATCCGGCAGCCGACTTCAGGCGTGGCTGGGACGAAGCCGGTCAACACATCTATCACCTGACCTGGAAATACGATGACATGATGACTTCGGCCACGCGCCGCGGTTCGATTCCGGCTGCGCCCCTGCTCACGCCGGAGCGCCGCGAGGAGCTGAACTCGGAGGCGATGTACGTCGGGCCGGCCGATTGGATCATCGATGAGCTCTCCGGGCTTCGCGAACGCGCCGGCGTGCCGATCGAATTTGTTGCCCGCTCCTATCTGCACACGCTCCACTACGGAGCCCAGACAGAGCTCATGGATCGCCTGGCCGCCGAGGTGATGCCGTATGTGTGACGTGGCTGCGGCTCGCTACGGAGCGTCCACCGCGCTGACGGCCCACGCCAGGCCCTCTGGAGGGTCCTCGACGGCGATGTGGAAGTGCCAGCCGCCCACCTGATCACCGGGGTCCCACACGTACCACCGCAGTTCCGCTCCGGCCTCGCCCAACTCATCGGCCGCAACCGGCCAGTCGTCATCGAGGCCACTCAGTACGGCCAACGCCCACCACGCCAGCGCCCGGCCCACCGGGCTCCCCCGCCGGCGGCCGTGAGCCCCACCCGAGGCACCGGTCCATGCCATGATCGCCAGCGCCTGCTGGAGAGTCACCTCTTCGATCCGCACCCGGCGCGGGCCAAGTGCCCGGATGGCTTCGACCGCGCTCCCGACCACGGCAGTTCCCTCCCCGCGACCGTTTGAACTATCGAGCCACGGGTGAACCAGATCGAGCAGTGCGACAACCGGATCGTCCTCTCCCGAAGGCGCTCCGGCATCATCGGGCAAGTCGACCCAACCTCCCAACGACAGAACCTCCAACTCGGGGAACTCGGCGCGATCGGACTTGTACTGGGCGAGTGCGTATGCCGGCTCCCAGTCGGCCATCGTCAGCGGAGCGTCGACAACAGTCCGATCGACCACTACCGCGCCGACGTCATCGCCGCGCAGCATCCGCTCATGAGCCACCAGCGAACGAAGCGCCGGGTCCTCGAGGGCGCTCAGGTCTTCCCAATCATGCGAGGAAGCCGCCACCTCCCACAGCGGTCCCTGGGCAAATCGACCGGCGCCGGGCCGAATCACGGGCAGCGCAAATTCGGCCGGAGCGTCGAGCGCCAATCGGTAGTCCACGAAGTGAGCCACGCCCCAAACCTGCTTGCCTCTCTCTGTGGCCTCCTCGCAAAGCTCCCGCATCTCCACGAGGCCGTCCCAGTCGCGTCGTTCGACGAGGGCGTCGGCGTGCCGAACCAGACCATCGAGATCGCTTGCCTCGATCAGACCGCGCAGGGTGCTCATTGCGTCACAGCGAGCTCAGAGCGCGGCCAGCCGGGTGGCGTAGAAACGAGCCCACGGTATCGACGAGTCCGTCGCCTGATACTCCTCGGCAAGACGCACCAGCCAGAAGACGAGCTCGGACCGGGTTCCCATGAAGTTCGACACATCTGGAAGACGCTCGGCCAGGTACGTCGCGTACCACAAGGGCCATTCCGGATCGACGCCATCGGAGACATGAGACGCCTCGCGATGGGCGGCGGCGGTCTCCGTCAAAAGGCTCTCGATGCCGGCCTCGAATCGGGCGGTCACGACTGACCTTCCGGGAACACCCACCCATTGGCCACACATCCGTCGAGCCGTTTTGTCTGCTGCTGCATCACGTCGGCCGGCTCTCCAGGACTCGGGCAACTGGCGTGTCCGTGACCCAGGTAATGGCCCACCTCATGATTGATGACATACGTGCGGTAGGTTCGCAGGGTGGCCGGCCACCAGTTGGTTGCAGTGTTCCATCGGTTCACGTTGATCCCGATGGTATCCCCGTTTCGACATGAGAAGTAACCGCCGGTCCGGAGCGGGTGGCATATGGCGTCTACCGTCGCCGGCGCTGCCAGGATGATCGTGAGGTCGGCACTGTCATTCGGCCCGACCCGGCGCCACATCACCGAGCCGTCCCCGAGCCAGCTCCGTTCGTCACTGAGGATCCAGTCGACGTACGCCGTCGCAAGCACCCGGGACTCGTCGAGTGCGTCATCGATCTGGACTCGGAATGTGTTGATCTCACCGGCTCCGTACTCCACCGCTTCGGGTGCCGCCACCGCGCACCTGGCGAAGACGTCGTCCTCAGTGCCGCCGAAGCAGACATCACGCTGGCCACCGCCGCGCAGCTCATCATCCCCGGGTCCGCCGTACAGCGCGTCGCGGCCGGTGCCGCCCCACACGATGTCGTCACCCTTCCCCCCGAACAGCGCATCGTCGCCCGAACCCCCCCGCAGCGAGTCGCGGTGGATGCCGCCCCGCAACTCGTCGTTGCCGGAGTCGCCGAACAGCCGATCGGGACCGCTGCCCCCGATGAGAACATCATCGCCAGAGCCGCCGCACAGTGTGTCCTGGCCCTTGAGCCCTTCGAGGTGATCAGCGCCGGCTCCGCCGATGATGAAGTCGTGCCCGTTGGTTCCGACGAGGTGGTCCGCTTCGTCGGTCCCGACAATGGTGGCGGCCCGGCCGGCCAGATCCGGTCGCATGATGATGCAATCAATCGCCACGGCGCAGTCGACCTCGTTGGCGTCGAGGACCATCCCCTCCCACTCCAGGTGGGGTTCCTCGGTTACCGCAACCCGCACGCCGTCGGCCCACCAGATGTAGTCGGCCGCAACGTCGTCGAGATTGCAGCGGGGATGACCCACCACAGGACCGGCCGCGCTCGCCCCGACTGGAGGCACAAGCACGGCGGCAACAACAAGGAGTCCTCCCAGCGCAGAGGCCCGCAACCGCATGGCGCCACACTAAGCACGAAGTCGCCGCGATCCGTGTCATGTCGCAGGGGCCTATCCTCGACCCGCCCGCCCGCTGCCGACAGGAGAAGGCTCATGGGTATCACATGTGGCATCGTCGGTCTCCCCAACGTCGGGAAGTCGACGTTGTTCAACGCACTCACCGCGGCGGGGGCCGTCGCCGCCAACTACCCCTTCGCTACCGTCGATCCCAACGTGGGTGTCGCCGTGGTCCCGGACTCGCGCCTCGATGAGATCGCAGCAATAGCGAAGCCGAGGGGCGTTGTACCGACTGCTATCGAGTTCACCGATATCGCCGGTCTCGTGGCCGGGGCATCGACCGGGGAGGGACTCGGAAACCAGTTCCTCGGGCATATCCGCGATGTCGACGCGATCGCGCAGGTTGTTCGCGTGTTCGATGACCCCAACGTGGCTCACGTCGGTGGCCGCGTCGACCCGGTCGCCGACGTCGAGACAATCCACACCGAGCTGGCGCTGGCTGACCTCGGCACAGCCGAGCGGGCGCTCGATCGCCTCGCCCGGCGAGTCAAATCGGTCGATCCCGACGCCGCCGCCGCTCTCGCGGTCGTCGAGAAGCTCGAGGCCGCGCTCGCGGCCGGGCTTCCAGCCCGGTCGGTGGAGTTGACCGAGGCAGAGCAGCCCCACGCCCGCGAGCTGCATCTGCTCACGGCCAAGCCAATGTTGATCGTTGCCAACGTCGATGAATCCGGCGGTGACTCTGATCTGGACGCGCTCCGGGAAAGGGCCGCGGCCGACGGTACCGAACTGGTGGTGGTTCACGGCCAGGCCGAGGCAGAGATCGCCGAACTGCCGATCGAGGAGCGTGGCGAGTTCCTCGCTGAACTCGGACTCGATGAGCCGGGGCTTCACAAAGTCATCCGAGCCGCGTACCGGGCGCTCGGGCTGAGCACATTCTTCACTGCGAACGAGAAGGAGGCCCGCGCCTGGACGTTCCGCACCGGAGCCCGTGCTCCCCAGGCGGCGGGCCAGATTCACACCGATTTCCAGAGGGGCTTCATTCGAGCCGAGGTCGTCAGCTACACCGACTACATCGCCTGCAACGGCGAAGCCGGAGCCAAGCAGGCGGGCAAATGGCGTCTCGAGGGCAAGGACTATGTCGTCCAGGAGGGTGACCTCATCCTGTTCCGGTTCAACGTGTAGCTCCCGGGTGCCATCGCTACGATTCTCCCTTGAGGTTTGGACGCAAGGTGGAGGATGATGTGGCGCCGATGACTGCCGTCGCTCGCCGATCGCTCTCCGCGGCCGCAATCCTCGTCGGCCAGGCCTGGCACACCGGCCATCGCCCCGACCTCCCAAGCCTCACGAACCAGGATCCCAGCGCAATTCTCGGCGACCCGACATCCCCGCCGCTGAAAGTGGTTCTCCTGGGAGACAGTTCGATAACGGCACCGGGGGTCGAGCCGCTCGACGACTGCTGGGCTCGTCGAATTGGTCACCGGCTGGCGGCGACCCATCACGTGAAGCTGGTGAACGTGGCCGTGGGGGGCGCCCGAGCGGCTGACGTGCTGCGCTACCAGGTGGCGCCGGCGCTGGCGGAGGCACCCGATATCGCCCTGGTGTGTGTCGCCGCCAACGATGCTCTGCGTGCCGAACCCGTACAGGAATTCGAGAGAAACCTGAACGAGATCGTCGGTCGGCTCTGCGCCCGAGTATCCGCCGTCGGCCTGTCCGGCCTGGGCGACCTTGGACCGCTCCCGCGGCTCCCGTCGATCGGCAGCGCCTGGGCCCGGGTTCGCGCTAGATCGTTCGATCGCGCAATCGCCCGGGTGGCCCACACCCACGATGTTCCCAAAACGGCGGCGTGGGGACCCCTGTTCGAACCATTTGTCGACCCGAAGAATGAAAACGGGATGTACGCCGCAGACATGTTCCACGCATCCGGGAAGGGCCACGCATTGTTCGGTCAGGCATGGAACGAGGTGCTAGATGTGTTACTCACGCGCCTCGAGCCTCGAGTCGGCGCTCGTCGAGAAAGTTCCGAATCATCGAAGTGACCGTGCCAACAACGGAATGGTTGTAGCCGTCCGGCACGATGATGTCGGCATAGCGCTTCGAAGGCTCGACGAACTGCAGGTGCATCGGGCGTACCGTGCTCAAGTACTGATCGGTGACCGATTCGACGGTTCGGCCCCGCTCCGTGATGTCCCGGCTCAGCCGTCGGATGAAACGCAGGTCGGGATCGGTGTCGATGTAGATGCGCAGATCCATCAGCTTGCGGAGCTCGGGCTCGGCGAGGACCAGGATGCCTTCGACGAGGATCACCGCTTCGGCCTCTACATGAACCGTCGCCGCGGTCCGGGTGTGGACCGAAAAATCGTAGACCGGCACCTCGACTGCCCGACCAGCCCTGAGTTCCTGGAGGTGGTGAATCAGCAGCTCGGTCTCCAGACTGTCCGGGTGGTCGTAGTTGATCAAACGCCGCTCCTCGAGGTCGAGGTGCGCTGAATCGCGGTAGTAGGCGTCGTGCTGAATCAGCGACACCTGCTCGGCGCCGACATTCTGGAAAACGGCATGGGCGATCGTGGTCTTCCCGGAACCCGAGCCGCCGGCAACACCAATGACCATCGGGCGCACTTCGCCATCCGTCGGCCAACCGAGATTGGGGGTGGCGATACCGTTCATACCCTCAACATAGCCTGCGGAGCGACCTCGCAAAAAGGTGAACGTGCCGGGGAACTATGCGTTCTCGAGCTGCAGCGATCCCGACACGGACTTCATTGAGATGGCGAGGGACCGCCTGGCTGCGGTGGTCTCTCCAGCCTTCTCGATCCGGTTGGTGACGTCTCCGGACATGGTCTGCATGTCCAGATCGACCGTTCGCCCGGACGGGATGCCCAAGCGGGCGTCTCCTGAGAGACTCCTGACACGAACCGAGGGGCCCTCAGCCGCTCCCACCGACAGGTCGCCGGAAACGGTTTTCACCTCGATCGTGCCGGCAACGGCTGCGATCCGGGCGCCTCCGCTCGCACTGTTGAAGCGGAAGTCGGCGCCGACGACGTCGGCAACAACATCACCGGAAGCAGTTGTCATCGTGAGGTTGCCCTCCACGTCGCGAAGCTTGAGATCGCCGGACGCGGTCTTGACCTCGAGGTCGTCGCCAACAGAGTCTTGCAGGCGGCAGTCCCCGCTGGCAGTAGCGAACGTGAGATGACGCAGGGGTGGTACAACCAGAAGGTCCCCGGAAGACGTCCGCACGCTGCCACCCGAGTCGTCTCCCACATAGACCTTGATGTCCGTAGAGGCATAGCGCCGCTTGCCGCTCGGCTTGCTCGGCGGGCGCACCATCAGCTCGGAGCCCTGGAGCTCGACGACGTAGGTTTCGGCCGGGCCGCCACGTAGCTCCACGATGACCTGGTCACCATCGCCCGACAGGATTTCGACATCACCGGATGACGTCGCGATGTCGAAGAACAGCGGACCGGTGAAGGAGAACGATTCTCGTCTCATGCTTCGATCCTTCTCATGTTTCGAATGTTTCTGTGATGCGGCGGGACGCCCGCCGGGATGCCCGTGTGGAGAGAGCCTTGATGACAAAAGCGTTGACCGAGTCGCCGGTCTCGCCGGCGGCGGCTTCGAGCTCGTCTTTCAGTGAGTCGGGAAGGCGCAGAGTTATCCGGGCGGACAGATCCTCGGGGACCACAGAACGGGCTGTCGTGTCCTCGCGTACGAGCAAGGAGGGCTGGCCTTCTTCGAGCACGACCACCACCGTGTAGCCGGCCAGCTGGGCGCCGATCTCGGCTGCGGCTTGCTCTGCCAGCTGGAATGCCGCCTGCTGAAAAGCGGGCCGCAGTGCGGTCATCAGGGCGACCGCGGCGTCTTCGAAAGCATCGCTGCGCTCGCCGATCGCCAGCTGGCTTTCGACTGCTTCCTCTATGCCGTCGAGAATTGCTTCCGTTTGCATTGTTTCCTCGCTGATGTTGCGGTCTAGCGGTGAGTGTTGATTCGGCGCCCGAGCCGGCGTTGCGCCGCCCGTTCGTACTTGTCGTCGAGAATCGTCTTGGCAAGGCCCAGGAGTGCGTCGCCGTTCATGCGCCGGCCGAGTGGTCGCTGGCCATCACGAGACGGAGGCCCCGCCGGCTCCGGCGATAGTCCTCTTTGACTCCTTGCCGGATAGCGCTGATGGCGTCGATGTTGTTGTACCAGATCATCATAATCCCTTCCCGACACTACTGTGGCGGTATGGTGCCGCCTTGTTGATGTCACCATAATGTCATATTGATGTCGCCTTGTCAAGAAGGGAATCGTCAAGAAGGGAATCGTCAAGAAGGGAATCGTCAAGAAGGGAATCGTCAAGAAGGGAATCGTCAAGAAGGGAATCGTCAAGAAGGGAATCGTTAAGAAGGGAATCGTTAAGAAGGGAATCGTTAAGAGCGAATATCGCAAGGAGAGGGATTGTCAAGAGGCAACATCCTCAAGGGGCAATCCGGTCAGCAAGCACCGCTGCGGAGTGTTCAGGTCGATCGTGCGGTACACTTGGTGAGGTAACCACCCCGGGGAGCTCGTGCCTGAGCGAGCTGAGAGGGCGGCGATCGCAACAGCGAGGTGCCGACGACCCGCGGAACCTGATCTGGCTAATTCCAGCGGAGGAAGTGAGTGGAATGAACCTCAACGATCAAGACCACGCTGTTGTCGTGGCCGGCGGAGATCCCTGGTCCGGGTCACTCCCCCGGATTGGCTCCAACGTCACGGAAGTCATCGCCGCCGACTCCGGAGTCGATCTCGCCATCGATTTGGGCCTGGCCGTGTCGGTCGTTATCGGCGATATGGACTCCGCGTCGCCGGAAGCTCTGGCCGAGGCAGAGCTCAACGGCGCCCGCATCGATCGCCACCCGGAGG
The DNA here is from genome assembly GCA_947258375.1 of uncultured Acidimicrobiaceae bacterium. Classification (GTDB taxonomy): domain Bacteria; phylum Actinomycetota; class Acidimicrobiia; order Spongiisociales; family UBA5794; genus JAHEJX01. Next base: position 6,376 of record CAMYIJ010000070.1, on the reverse strand, counting down.
ACAAGGAAGCGACCGACCTCGAACTGGCGATGGATCTGGCGTGTGCCAACGACGCCACCAGCATTGTTGTGCTCGGCGGCGCCGGCGGCAGGATGTCGCATCTTCTCGGCATCGCAGCGCTCCTCGCCGGAGAGAAGTACGGGCACATCAGAGTGAGCTGGCTGCTGCCGACCGCCGAGATTCACGTCGTCAACCGCGCCCACCCGGTGACCCTCGACGGAGCACCCGCCGACCTCGTATCCCTGATCCCGATCGGTTGTGACGCCGAAGGCATCAGGACGACGGGGCTGCGGTGGGCATTGGCCGACGACACCCTGACTAGCACGGCAACCCGCGGCATCAGCAACGAGCTCGTGGCCGATCGCGCCGAGATCAGCGTCACCACCGGGACGCTGCTCGTCGTTCACGAAGGTCCGCAGTCGTGAGGAAGAGTCGAATCATCACGACGGCAATCGTGCTCTCGGTCCTGCTGGCGGCTTGTGGAGGCGACTCTCAGGAGAAGCCGGAGTCGATTGTGCTGCTCACCCACGACTCATTCGCCTTGTCGGAGGGGGTGCTCGAGCAGTTCGAACTCGACACAGGCGTCGCCGTTCAGGTCTTGCGAGCAGGCGATGCCGGAACCATGGTCAGCCAGGCAATCCTCACCAAGGACTCTCCTGTCGCCGACGTGATGTACGGCGTCGACAACACTTTCCTGTCACGAGCCCTGTCGGCCGGCATCTTCCTCCCGTACGAAGCGGCCGGTTCCGACATGCTCGTTCCCGGCCTGGCCGTAGACGAGCATGTGACCCCGATCGATTTCGGGGATGTGTGCCTCAACTACGACAAGGCTGCCCTGGCAGCAGCCAACCTGGCGGTGCCCACGGGCCTGAGCGATCTGGTCGACGAGCCTTATCGCGGCCAGCTGGTGGTTGAGAATCCGGCCACCTCTTCACCGGGCCTGGCGTTCCTGCTGGCGACCATTGCCGCCTTCCCGGACGGCTCCGCCTATTCATGGCGGGACTTCTGGGCGGACCTGCGCGACAACGACGTTCTGGTGGCCCGCGACTGGGACACCGCCTACTGGTCGGAGTTCGCCGGCGGCGGCAGCGGCACCCGCTCGCTGGTCGTGTCGTACGCGTCGTCACCGCCTGCGGGCGTCATCTTCTCGGACCCACCCCCGGAGGTCGCTCCCACGGGTGTGGTCCCGGCCGGCTGCTTCCGTCAGATCGAATATGCCGGCGTGCTCACAGGAACCGAGGCCGAACCTTGGGCCCGGCAGCTCATCGACTTCATGCTGACGAAGACATTCCAAGAGGACATGCCGCTGAACATGTTCGTCTTTCCGGCACGAGCCGACGCCGCGCTTCCGGATGCCTTCGTCGAGCACACCGAGATCCCCGCGGCACCGGCATCACTGGCACCCGAGATCATCGACGCCGACCGGGAACGCTGGATCGAGGAGTGGACCGAGATCATGCGCTCATGACCGGGCGCAACAACAGATGGCTGCCGGTGGCACTCACGGCCGTCCCGGTCGTGTTCTTTGGCTACTTCTTCGTGTACCCCCTGGTAACCGTGCTCGTGACCGGGTTCACCACCACCGGGGCGTCGATCAGTGTCGGCGATGTCCTGACCCGCCCCTCGCTGCGAGGCATTGCGTGGTTCACGCTGTGGCAAGCCGTAGCCTCGACCGTCCTCACAGTGGCCCTCGCCCTGCCCGGGGCTTACGTTCTGGGCCGCTACGACTTCAGAGGCAAGAGTCTGGTAAAAGCCGCAGTGACGGTGCCGTTCATCATGCCAACAGTTGTGGTCGCCGGAGCCTTTCTCACGTTGCTCGGACCGGACGGCCCGCTGGGCATCGACCTGCGGCGCACCATCTGGTCGATCCTGATTGCCCATGTGTTCTTCAACTATGCGGTGGTAGTGCGCACCGTCAGCGCCGCCTGGGAGCGTCTCGATCCGTCTTTGCGGGCCGCGGCGGCGTCGCTGGGGGCCGATCGGTGGCGTACGTTCCGGCATGTGACCCTTCCGCTGATTCGCCCCGCCGTGGCGTCGGCGGCGTCGATCGTCTTCCTCTTCAGCTTCACCTCGTTCGGGGTTGTACTGATACTCGGCGACCTGGTTCACTCCACGATCGAGGTCGAGATCTGGCGCCAGGCCACCAACCTCCTCAACCTGCCGGCGGCCGCGGCCCTCGCCGTCATCCAACTCGTCGGCATCACCGCCGTCCTGTGGTTCTATGCCCGGTATCAAGCTCGCCAGGCAGTCCAGTCGCACGTGGCTTCCGTGAGAACATCGGCGGTGCGCCCGGTTAGCCGCCGGCAGCGGACGATCGTGGCAGCGAATCTGGCGGCAATGGCGGTGCTGCTGGGTGCGCCGTTGCTGACAATCGTCGTCCGTTCGCTCTCCACCGATGCGGGCTGGGGACTCGGCAACTTCTCGGCACTGCGCCGGCCTACGAACGCCCTGTTCGTGCCGGTCGCATCTGCCGTCGGCAACTCTTTGCGGATCGGCCTGCTGGCAATGACTCTCGCCCTCGTTGTCGGCATGCTGGCCTCCTGGGCGATCATTCGGGCCCGTTCCCGATTTGGCCATTCGCTCGACGTGCTGATAATGCTCCCGCTCGGGACCTCGGCGGTGACCTTGGGATTCGGCTTCCTGCTTGCCCTGGACTGGCCCATCGACCTGCGAACCTCTTTCTGGCTGCTCCCTATCGCGCACGCCCTCATCGCCGTCCCGTTCGTGATCCGCACCACATTGCCGGTACTGCGCAGCATCGAGCCCCGGCTCCGCGAGGCTGCCGCGGTCCTGGGAGCGACACCGCGTCGAGTGTGGCAGGAGGTCGATCTTCCGATCGTACGTCGTGCTCTCCTTGTTGGGGGCGCCTTCGCCCTTGCGGTTTCCATGGGTGAGTTCGGCGCTACGAGCTTCATCGCCCGCCCCGATGTACCGACCCTGCCCATCGCGGTGTACCGGCTCCTCACCCGGCCGGGGGCAGCCACCTTCGGCCAGGCCATGGCCGCCTCCACCGTTCTCATGGTTGTCACAGCCGCAGCCATCCTCATCGTCGAGCGCTGGCGCGGCGCGACGGCCCAGGAGTTCTGATGCTCCAGTGTGAATCCCTCACCGTCACCTATGCAGACATCCGGGCGCTCGATGGGGTGAGCCTCGAAGTCCCCCACGGCAATGTCGTGGCGGTCATGGGAGAGTCCGGATCGGGCAAGACGACGCTGCTGCGGGCGGTCGCCGGGCTGGTGGTGCCCGACCACGGGTCCGTGTCCTGGGGAAGCCGCACAATCACATCGGAGCCGGTGCACTTGCGTCGCTTCGGCCTGATGTTCCAGGACTATGCCCTCTTTCCGCACCTGTCGGTGGGTGACAACGTCGCGTTCGGGCTGCGGATGCGTGGCGACGATGCCGCCGGGCAGCGGGCGGCGGCCGATCGTTTGCTGGCCCTGGTCGGCCTGGCGGGGTACGAGGAGCGCGCCGTGGCGGAACTGTCGGGTGGCGAGCAGCAGCGGGTCGCGCTGGCCCGCACGCTGGCCCCGGAGCCCGAACTGGTGCTTCTCGACGAACCGCTCGGAGCCCTCGACCGGGCTCGACGCGATCAGCTACTGGCCGACATGCAGCGCATCTTCGGGGAACTTGGGGTCACCGCGCTGTACGTGACCCACGACCACAACGAGGCTTTCGCCATCGCCGATGACGTCGTGGTGCTCGAATCCGGCCGCAAAGTAGCCCAGGGCACACCCCGTGAACTGTGGACGGATCCGCGACACGTTGCCGTAGCAACCCTGCTCGGGTTCCCGGTTCTTCCGGACATCGAGGTAAGCCGGGGTCGAGCAGTGATTGGAGGGGTGACGACTCCGGTGCCATTCGCCGATGGAGTGCACCAGTTCGCTATCCCGCCGGGGGCCGTCACCGTCACCGACGCCGGGACCATCCCCGTGGAAGTTCACAGCCGCCGTTTCGAGGATGGCAACGCCACGGCAGTGGTGCAGCTCGATGGTGTACAGGTTCTCGCGATCGCCCCCGACGATGTCGCGGTGGGACACGCCACCGTGCGGATCGACGCGACCGCCCTGGTCGCTATCGACCGCTAGGAGCCTGCTGAATAATCACTGTGGATGGATCTGCGGAATCTCATCGTCATCTGCCACAGGCCGAGGAGCGAAGGAGTATCAGTAGATACTTCGAGATCATCGGGCGAAGGCAGGGGCGTCGAGGGGGGTTTGGGTGAGGCCCGTCGACCAACCGAAGTCCGTCGGTGCCGATAGCCAAACGTCCCGAGCCGTGAACCGCAGAGACGCCGCAACTGGATTGTTCAGCAGGCTCCTCAGCCGATCAGCCCTTTGGTGTGCACAACCTGGGCAAACTGGCCGTCCAGTTGGAGCGCAGAAGTCCGCGCCACGTCGCGGGCGCGGATTCCCTGGCCATCGGACGGAGTGATGTCGAAAGTGTGTGTTGCGTCGATGATGAAGAGCACGTCGTAGCCCAGGTCGGAGGCCATACGCGCGGTCGACTCGCAGCACATGTTGGTCTGAATACCGCAGATCGCGATGCTGGTGATGCCCTCTCCCTGGAGCCAGCTATGGAGGTCGGGAGAACCGAAGAATGCCGAATACGTGGACTTCTCGATGAGCAGATCGGGTTTCCCGTCCATTACGGGCTTGAACGCATTCCCCGGATGGCTCTTGTTCAGCGGAGAACGATCGTCCAGCGAGTTGTGCTTGACGAAGACAACGGGCCAGTTCTGTTTGCGCCACGCCTCGAGCAGGTCACCGATATTCAGTTCACAGTTGGGATTGTTGCGCTCGCCCCAGTACCCCGAGTCGTTGAAACCCATCTGGACATCAATGATCACCAATGCAGTCGCGTCCTGCCAGTTACCCATCGGCTCATACCTCTTCTGCTACGTCGACCCAGACGGCTCTGGAGAGCCGAACGAGATCGTGAACGCCGATCGCGAAGACTGTCTTCGGCGATCCGGCGGCGACCCAAACGACATCGTTGTCTGTTATGGAACGATCGGCAAGAACCCTCATGTCCTTAACATGCCCGAACGGCGGAGTTCCGCCCGCGACGAAGCCGGTGTTTTCCCGCACCTCATCCAGCTTGGCTCGCCGAACCCGTTGTGCCCCAACGACTTGAGCCACTGCCGAAACGTCCACCCTACGATCCCCCGCCATCAGGACCATGAGGGGGGCCTCGTCTGCCATGAACACGAGCGACTTGGTTATCTTGGAAACATGGCAACCCAGGGCGTCAGCTGCTTCCTGGGAAGTCTTGGTATCTCCGGGAAAGACGACCGGCTCGATTGGTACGCCGGCGTCGCCGATCTGCTCGAGAAAACGTCGCGTCGCGGCCGGGTAGCTGTCCATTTGCCGGCACGGTAGTGGCTAGGTGTGTCCTTCCCAGGGGTGTTGTTGACACTCGCTGGGGACAGGCGCCTATGCCGGTGGCGCTCGGTGAGACATGAACTGTGGTTACTGGCAGTCGAGGCCGAGTTCCGGGGGTGCGGTTCAGGGTGGTTCGATGGGAGGGCAGTTGGTGGTGTGCCAGGTTCAGCGATCGGTGTGGTGCACACATGTGTCTCCCAGGAGCTCGAATCCCACGAGTCGGTGTGGTTGCGACTCCTGGTGCCGCGGCCGCAAAAGGGGGGGAGGTTGTCCAAGTGTGGCTGCGACCCGCGGGTTCGCTTTCGCCTGAGACCGCGGTCTGCCGCATGATTTGAAGGGCCGAGCGGCTCGTTGAGGGCGCGCGCGAAGGCTCGGGCGTCGGTGGTTGCCCGTCAAGCGGTTCGCTTGTCGATTTGGGGCTGGGTCGGTTCGACCTAGATCGATGAAGTGGCCTCGGCGGTTGTCGAGCTGGGTTGAGGGGGTGTGCCTCTAGTTGGGGGGTGGGGCTCGGGTGACACCGGGGGCGAGGAATCGTCTCCGTTTCGGTGGAGATTCGGGGTCGATAGTGAATCCTTGTTGGTGGACCACGATGTGGTGGTGAAACCAACACAACAACGTCAACCCGTCTGGTTCATGAGTACCACCCCGGGAACGGGGTGTGATGTGGTGCGGTTCGAGCCGGTAACGACTCGTACACCCATCAGCAGTACAGGCCCCGTCTCGGAAGAAGACATAGTCCCTGAGGCGGTTCGGTAGCCGGTCCCCACCAGTCGGCACTGCCTTCAAGCCGTCTATGTCGACAAGGGTGGTTTCGGTCTCCCCGGTACAGAGGATCTCATTGAGGGTGTTGGGCCCGACCTTGAGCCCCGAGCGGGTGATAGCCCCAGATTCACCACCGGTACGGTGACATTGCTCAGCGTCTATGAAGATTTGAGCCTTTAGCCGTCGCGGCGCCGGGGCCTCGCTCCCCTGAAGGACTGGGACGTTGGCGTCTA
>CAMYIJ010000069.1 GCA_947258375.1 uncultured Acidimicrobiaceae bacterium | reverse complement strand
CTGAGCTTGCGGAGGTTGTGGAGGCTGAGTCTGAGCTTGCGGAGGTTGTGGAGGCTGAGTCTGAGCTTGCGGAGGTTGTGGAGGCTGAGTCTGAGCTTGAGCCGGAACCCGCGCCCGAGTTGGAGCCGGAGCCCGAGCCGGACGAGGAGGCGCTGGCGGCCAAAGCCGCGGATCGGGTGTACCGCATTGCGAGTTCGATCGCGGCAGAGGATTCGCTGCGAGATGCCGATACCGCCCACTTCGAGGATTCCCGGATGCGAGGCGCGATCGCGGACGTCCGCGAAAAACACGAAGAGCCTTCGGAGGAAGTCGACGATCTCGAGGCTCGCCAAGCCGAGCGGATGGCCGTCCGTGAGGCTCTCGCGGACGAGGTTCGCCGTATCGAACAAGCCCGTCAGGAGGTTGAGGAATCGGTGCGACGCACCGCGGCTGAGGTTCGCAGCACCCTCGACGGACATCGCGAGGCCGCGGAGGCTTCACCACCGGCGCCCGAACCGGCCACCGGGGACATTGGTGCCGTCTTCTCCGCCGTCGCCGCCGACCAGAAGGCATTCGATGATGCCGACTTCGATCGCATGGAACGCCGCGAGCAACTGCGGCTACGTACGAGTCTGCTGGTTGCCGACGCCGACCAACCGTGGGCCGCTCGGGGCTGGTCGCGCCCGGGCAGTACGCTCGGTGATCTACCACCCGATGGAGGCGGGGCGTCTCCCGTCGCTCCGGCGGCGGTCGTGGCGTCATTCGAGCCGATAGCCACCGCTTCGGCACCCGAAGTGCCAGAATCGGCACCACGGCGTCGCTGGCCCTGGTCCCGCAAGAGGAACACCCCAACGTCTCCGAACGCACCGCAGGACACATTGCGGCATGTGGTTGTCGTCAAGGAGAAGTCCGTGACAGGACGTGAAGACGAATCGGGGGCTGACGGGCAGGAGGAGCTGCCGTTCGACGACGGGGCATCGCCGGTCCAGGAAACCAACGGTGATCTCGAGGAATTGGCCGCCTGGTCGGACATGGATTGGGACTTCGAAACCAGCCTGAGCACTCCCGACGATCCGTCGCCGGCGAGCGTGGACTCGCCCGATCCAGATCCAACCGGGGAAGCCGGCGTGGAATCGTCGGATACCGACTCCCCGGATGCCGAGCCGCCCGCTACCCAATCGCCCGATACCCAGTCGCCCGATTCCGAGTCCCCCGACACCGAATCACCAGATACGTGGGAGTCGTTTACGGCTGAGGATTATGTGCAGACGGCTACGCACGAGTACGCCGACCTGGCTGCCGCGGTGGCGGCCGCCGACACGGAAGAGCCGGAACAGGCGGCGCTGTCGGCGGACATGCCAGGGCTCGAGTCGAACCTTGTAAGCCTCGACGACGTAGTAGCCGCCGAGGGTATGGAGCGAGCCGCCGCCGCTCCGGACCGCTCCGATCTGGCGATTCGGGTCCTGACCGGTATCGCCCTCATCGCTCTCTTCTTCGCTTCATTGACCTACCGCTGGTCGATCCGATTGCTCGTGCTGGTCGTGATGACCGTGGCCGCCGGCGAACTGGCGACCTCGCTCACCCGGCGCGGCTTGCACCCGGTCGGTCTGTTCTCCTACCTGGGTACGGTCGGGGCGCTGGCCGGCACCTGGGTATACGGCCCCGTCGCAATACCGGTTGCCGTGGCGGTGACGCTTCTCGTCGTGGTGCTGTTCTTCGGGCTGGTGACCGGCCGCCAGGATCCGCTCGTCGGCATGGCGCTCACGGTGATCATCGTGATGTGGGTCGGAGTCTTCGGAGCGTTCGCGTACGACCTGATCGACGCCACGGAATACCGCTGGCTGATCGCGACGCTGGTCCTCATCGTGGCCGGAATGGACATCGCTTCGTACTTCGTCGGCAAACGACTCGGCAAACGGCTGCTGGCGCCCGTGGTGTCCCCCAAGAAGACCGTGGCCGGCCTCGTTGGCGGTGTGGTCGCCGCCGTCGGCATCGGTGTCGGGTTGTCTTTCATCCCTGCCGCCCCGTTCGAGTGGCACCATGGGCTGGTCCTTGGAGCGGCGCTCGCCGTCACCGGTCCGCTCGGTGATTTGGCCGTCTCCGTGCTGAAGCGGGCTATGCAGGTCAAGGACATGGGAACCATCCTCCCGGGGCACGGGGGAGTAGTTGATCGCATCGATGCCATTCTGTTCTCGATTCCCGCGGCCTGGGCCGTGTACGCCTGGGCCGGTTTGCTGGTTTGAGGCCGCTTGTTGTGCTCGGGGTGACCGGCTCGATCGGTCTACAAACCCTCGACGTCGCGCACCAGCTCGGCATCGAGGTCGTCGGTATGGCAGCGCGTCGCGGCTCCGCCGAAATGGTCGACCTGGCCCGGCAATGGCCGGATGCATCGGTCGCAGTTTCGGAGCCGTCCGACGAGGCTCGTGAGAGATGCACTGCGGCTCTGGGCGCTCGCGTGAGCTTCGGCCTCGATGCAGTGGATGCGCTCGCCGCCATTCCCGAGGCCATCGTCGTCAACGGGATCGTTGGTGCGGCCGGGCTGCGGCCTTCCATGGCGGCTGCCGGGGCCGGAAATCGGCTGGCGCTGGCCAACAAGGAGAGCCTGGTCGCCGGTGGCGACGTTCTGGCGGCTGCTCTGGCTGCGAGCAATGCCGAGATCATCCCCGTTGATTCTGAGCACTCGGCGCTGTGGCAGTGCCTGGTGGGCGAAGCCGCCGGCGTACGGCGGTTGATACTGACGGCCTCGGGCGGCCCCTTCCGCGGCAGGTCCCGCGACAGCCTCGCCGCGGTGAGCGTTGCCGACGCCCTCAACCACCCCACCTGGGCAATGGGATCGCGAATCACCATCGACTCGTCCACCCTGATGAACAAAGCCTTCGAAATCATCGAGGCGCACTACCTCTTCGGTGTCGACTACGACGATATCGACGTTGTCGTGCACCCCCAGAGCATCATCCACTCGATGGTCGAGTTCGTAGACGGCAGTGTCAAAGCGCAGCTCGGCGACCCCGACATGCGATTGCCGATCCAGTACGCCGTCACATATCCGGAGCGGGCCGTCACCGCCGGGCGGCAGTTCGACATCACCAAACAGGACCTGACGTTCGAGGCTCCCGACACGACGGTGTTCCGGCTGCTGGCGCTGGGATACGCCGCCGGGCGCCGGGCGGGTTCGGCCCCTGCGGTGCTCAACGCGGCAGACGAGGTAGCGGTGGCCGCCTTCCTCGATGGCCGGATCGGCTATCTGGATATCGAGGGGATCGTCGAACATTGCCTCGATTCTGTCGATTGGCGGCCGATGAACACCGTAGAGGACGTTTTGGCGGTGGATGCTGAAGCGCGCGCTGCCGCCGGCGGCCGGGTAGCGGCCATATCGCGGTAGCGTTCAGGCGAGATTCCAAAGGGGACATCAAGAAGTAATGGGCGCAGTAGTACTGATCATCGGCGTGATCCTCATGGTGATAATCCATGAGGGCGGCCACTTCGTCGCAGCCAAGGCGTTCAATATCAAGGCCACCCAGGCTTTCTTCGGGTTCGGGCCGACGCTGTGGTCGACCCAGCGCGGCGAAACCGAATACGGCGTCAAAGCACTGCCGCTCGGCGGCTATGTCCGCATCATCGGCATGAACCCGCTCGAGGAGGTCGCGCCCGAAGACGAAGGCCGCACCTACCGCGAGAAGCCCTTCTGGCAGAAGTCCGTTGTAGTCCTCGCCGGCATCGGCTCGCACTTCGTGATCGCCTTCATCCTGCTGTTTGTCGTGCTCATGGTGTGGGGAAGGACCGGAGATCCCTCGACCGAGATCGCCGGTGTTTCCGACGTGCTGGTCACGCCCAGCGCCGACGAGGAACTCGATCCTCTCGATAGGTTGAGCAACGCCATCGTCAGCATCGACGGGGTGCCGTTGGCGGAAGGCTCGCCGCTGGCCACCAAGGAGCCGGGTGCGGTGACAACGGTGGCGTTCGACGTCGATGGCGAACTGGTGGAGGAAACCACAACGGCCTCGGTAGTCGTCGCCCCGTCCCATCTCAGTGGTGTGGAAGAAGGGGACGTGTTTGTGGAGTTCGCCGGCGTCCCGGTCGAGAGCTGGCAGGACTTCGTCGATGCGGCGCAGGCGAATCCCGGTCAGTTGATAGCCGGAAAGGTCGATCGTGACGGCGCCTTGGTGGACTTCGAAGTCGTGCTTGCAGAGCGGCTGATCGACGGCGAGATCGTCGGCTACTTTGGCGTCTCTCCGGCTCGAGAGATCGAGCGGCTCTCCGTCGGCTCCGGTCTGGGAGCGTCGTGGAACAACCTCGTCTTTATCACCCAGGCCAGCCTCGAAGGCCTCTGGGGTCTCGTCACGAACTTCCCCGACATCGTGAGTGGCGCATTTGGGTCGGAAAGCCTGGGCGCCGTTGAGGGCCGGCCCCTCAGCGTCATCGGTCTGGTCCGCATCACGGGGCCGGTCCAGGATGCGCTCACATGGCTCGCCTTTGTCAACGTGTTTGTCGGTGTTCTCAACGTGATCCCGCTGTATCCGCTCGACGGTGGCCACTTCTCCGTCGCGCTGTACGAGAAGGTCCGGGGCCGCCCGGCCGACGTCCGCAAACTGCTCCCGGTCGCCGCCGCCGTGTTCGTTTTCTTAGTGGCGATCGGCTTGATGGGCATCTACCTCGACATCGTCGACCCATTGCAGTTCCCGGGGTAGAGAGTTTCGAGCCAAGCAGCCTTGGCTCACTCGACGAGGCCCTAGCATCCTGCCCGTGAGAACCCTGCGCACAGACACCCGCCAGCTCCACGTCGGCTCCGTTGCCGTTGGTGGCGGAGCGCCGGTTTCGGTGCAGTCGATGACTACCACCAAGACCGACGACGTCGACGGGACGCTGGCCCAGGTCTATGCCCTCAGCGGCGCCGGGGCGGACATCGTGCGGATCACCTGCAATACGGTGGAAGCCGCCCAGGGTTTGGCCGAGATCGTGCCGCGGAGCCCCGTGCCGATCATTGCCGACATTCACTACCAGTACCGGTTGGCGCTGGCCGCCATCGAGGCCGGGGTCGCCGGGCTGCGGTTGAACCCGGGCAATATCCGCAACGAGGATCAGATCAAGACGGTGGCGCGGGCGGCGGCCGATGCCGGGCTGCCGATCCGGGTTGGCGTCAACGGGGGCTCGCTCGACAAAGACATCCTGGAGCGCCATGGGTCGGCGACGCCCGAAGCGCTGGTGGAGTCGGCGTTGCTCGAGATCCGATATCTCGAAGACGTCGACTTCCACGACATCAAGATCTCGGTGAAGCACAGCCACGTGCCCTCGATGGTGGCGAGCTACCGCCTGCTCGCCGAGAAGGTCACGTACCCGCTTCATCTCGGGGTGACCGAAGCCGGGCCGCCGCCGGGCGGGTTGATCAAGTCGGTTGCCGGGATCGCCTCGCTGCTGATCGACGGCATCGGTGACACCATCCGCTTCTCCCTGACCGCCGACCCGGTTGAGGAAGCCAAGGCGGGGCGTCAGTTGCTCGAGTACCTCGGGCTGCGCGAGCGGTCGGGTCTGGACCTGATTGCATGCCCCTCGTGCGGGCGCGCCGAGGTCGATGTGATCCAGGTGGCCGAGGACGTCCGCGAGGCCCTCGAAGCCGAGAAGCTCCCGATCCAGGTGGCCGTGATGGGGTGTGTGGTCAACGGCCCTGGAGAGGCCCGGGAAGCCGATCTCGGCATCGCCGCCGGACGAGGTCGGGGCCACCTGTTCATCAAGGGTCAGGTCGTCCGGGTGGTCAACGAAGACGAGATGGCGACAGCGCTCCTCGAAGAGGCCCGCCTGCTGGCCGAGGAGGGCGTTGAGGCCAGGCTGGCCGCCGCCGATCCCAACGCGGCCCAGGAGGCCAACGAGGTTGCTCTCGAACTACGCGGCATCCAGGGCGACGCCAACAAGGCATCCGAACGGCGGGCCGCGGTGGCGGACGTGGCGACCGGCGAGTAGTTACAGCCCGACTATCCTCCGCGCTCCGCCGACTCAGGAGAGCCCGTGCGCTGGTCACAAGCATTTATACCCACCCTGCGGGACGACCCTGCCGGGGCGGAGGCGATCTCGCACAAGCTGCTGGTGCGCGGTGGCTTCATTCGCCAGCTCATGTCGGGGTCGTATTCACTGTTGCCCGCCGGCTACCGGGTGCGGTCCAAGATCCGCCGGATTATCGAGGAAGAGATCAACGCCATAGGGGGCCAGGAGTTCCTGATGCCGGTGCTGCACCCGGGCGAGATCTGGCAGCGCTCGGGTCGGTGGGAGATCGACGAGCTGTTCCGGCTGCAGGACCGGCGGGGGGTCGACCACGTCCTGGGACTGACGCACGAAGAGGTATTCGCCCTGATCGCCACCGAGCTGCGGTCCTACAAACAACTTCCCCAGCTTTGGTACCACTTCCAGACAAAGCTGCGCGACGAGGCCCGGCCCAAGTCCGGCCTGCTGAGGGTGCGCGAGTTCGTGATGAAGGACTCGTATTCGCTCGACATCGACGCCGCCGGCCAGGCGAAGCAGTTCGATGCCCATCACGCCGCCTACACCAAGATCTTCGACCGTATGGGCCTCGATACGGTCGCAGTGGAGGCCAGCTCGGGCGCGATGGGCGGCACCGATTCGATGGAGTTCATGGTGGCATCGCCCGCTGGTGAGGACTTCGTGGCCTACTCGGCGGAGTGCGGCTACTCGGCCAACGTCGAGCGGGCCCGGTCGCGGATACCGGATGTGGCCAACGGCGATCCCCTCGACGCAGTCGAGAAGTTCCCGACGCCCGGGGTGCGCACCATCGAGGCGCTGGCCGGTTTCGACGGCGGCGCGTCGGCCGAGAATCAGATCAAGACCCTGGTGTACATCGCCGACGGCGAACCGGTGCTCGCCCTGATGCGCGGCGACCACCCACTCCAGGAACAGAAGCTGATCGACCACCTGCTCGCGAGCGAAATCCGACCCGCCCACGATGATGAGATCGTCGAGCTGCTCGGCGCCCACGCCGGCAGCCTGGGCGCCGTTGGTGTCGAAACCGTCAAGGTCATTGCGGACCCGCAGCTCAAGGGCCGGGTGGCGATGACCACCGGCGCCAACGAAGACGACTTCCATTACCGGGGAGTCGACATCGATCGGGACATTGCAGTCTCCGAGTGGGTCGATCTGCGTGAGGTTTCGGCCGGTGAGGGCTGCCCCAACTGCGACGGGACCCTGGACGTGTACAAGGCGATCGAGGTCGGTCACATCTTCAAGCTCGGCACCAAGTACTCCGAGGCTTTCGGGGCCAACGTGCTCGACGAGAACGGCAAGGCGCAGCCGATCATCATGGGCTCCTATGGCATCGGCCTGGGCCGGGCGGTGGCGGCGGTGGCCGAGGTGTACAACGACGACAAAGGCCTGGTGTGGCCGGTGGCGGTGGCACCATGGGAAGTCGTCGTGACTCTCGTCAAGACCGACGAGGCCACGCTGGCCGCGGGGGAGCGGATCTACTCCGAGCTGCAAGCCGCCGGTATCGATGTGCTCCTCGACGACCGCAATGAACGTCCCGGGGTGAAGTTCAACGACGCCGAGCTGGTCGGCTTCCCATTTCGGGTCACTCTGGGGCCGCGCGGCCTCGCCGACGGTGTGGCCGAGTTCGTCGCGAGAGCCGACGGGGACTCTTTCGAGATTGCCCTCGATTCCGTTGTGGGACACGTAAAAGGCCTGGTCGAAGCGGCTCGATAACGTTCCTTGACTGATTCTGGGCAACTCCGCAAGCTGTTATACTCCGGCGACCAGCTGAGATCATCTTCAAGGTGGGCGGGTCGCCCGCCTTGTTTCGTGCTGGGAGGAGATGTACCGACCCGGAGGAGTGTGAAGTGGGCAGCGTGCCTGACCGGCTATGGAGCGAGGTCGAGTCCTACGTTGCTGCTGAGCATCTGGAACTCGACGACCTCGAGACGCTCGGGGAAGGCTCCGGCCGCATCATTCGTGTCACTATCGACGCCACCGAAGGCGCCGGCGTCGACGTCGGTCGGATCGCCAAGTTGTCGCGGGGCCTGTCCCGCGTGCTGGACGATCTCGACCCCTACGAAGGCTCATACACTCTCGAAGTGAGCTCACCCGGGCTCGAGCGCAAGCTGCGCCGCCCCCGGCACTACGAGAAGTCTGTGGGTAAGGAGATCAAGGTGAAGACTGCCGCCCCCGTTTCGGGAGAGCGGACCCACAATGGAGTTTTAACCGCAGCCGACGACTCGTCGTTCACGATGTCGGTAGACGGCGAACCGCGCCGCATCGATTACGACGCGGTCGCTTCGGCGCGAACGGTCTTTGAATGGAAGAAAGCAGCCAAGCCGGGTTCCCGGCTCTAGAGAGGTAAGACGATGGACATCAACGAAGTCCTCGAAGCGCTGGAGCTCGTAGCGCGGGAGAAGGGTGTTCCCACGGACACCATCCTCGACGCGCTCGCCAATGCGCTCGTCTCGGCATACAAGCGTACGCCGGGAGCCGCCGAGGAGGCCCGGGTGACCATCGACGCCGACTCCGGCGAAATCCTGGTCTACGGCCAGGAGCTAGACGAAGACGGCAACGTCACCAGGGAATGGGAAGACACTCCCGATGACTTCGGCCGGATCGCCGCCACCACCGCCAAGCAGGTCATTGTGCAGCGGCTGCGGGACGCCAAGCGCGAGCAGGTCTTCGATATCTACGAAGGCCGCGAGGGCGACCTCGTGACCGGCATCATCCAGCAGTCCGACCATCGATATGCGATGCTCGACCTCGGCGACGCCGAGGCGATCATGCCGTCGTCGGAGCGCATTCCCTACGAGCGTCTCGAGCGCGGCAATCGCGTCAAGGCCTACATCCTCGAAGTCCGCGGCGAGGGCAAGGGTCCCCAGATCGTCGTCTCCCGCAGCCACCCCGAGTTCATCCGCTCGCTCTTCGAGCTCGAGGTTCCCGAGCTGGTCGACGGTGACGTCGAAATCAAGGCCATCGCCCGCGAGCCCGGCCACCGCACCAAGATTGCAGTGCTCTCCAACGACCCCAACGTCGACCCCGTGGGTGCGTGCGTGGGCGCTCGAGGCTCCCGTGTGAGGCAAGTCGTCAACGAGTTGCGTGGCGAGAAGGTAGACATCGTCGAGTGGCGGGAAGACACCGCCGGCTTCACCGCCGAGGCGCTGTCTCCGGCCCGGGTCAAGGAAGTGCGCCTCGACGATGAAGAGATGGTGGCCACCGTTGTTGTGCCCGATCACCAGCTGTCGCTGGCAATCGGCAAGGAAG
This sequence comes from uncultured Acidimicrobiaceae bacterium, assembly GCA_947258375.1. Classification (GTDB taxonomy): domain Bacteria; phylum Actinomycetota; class Acidimicrobiia; order Spongiisociales; family UBA5794; genus JAHEJX01. The sequence goes on along the minus strand of CAMYIJ010000069.1, from coordinate 10,927 downwards.
GCCAGAACGCCCGCCTGGCGGCCCGCCTGACCGGCTACAAGATCGATATCCGCTCCGAGTCCGAGGACCTCGGCTTGCTGCCCTCCGACGAGGAAGACGCCGCGCTGGCCGCGGCAGAGGGTGCCGCCGTCGAGGGTGCTGCTGTCGAGGACGCCGAGTCTGCAGATGCCGCCGCCGGCGAGGCCGTCGCAGCGGCCGCCTCCGAAGACGTTGCGGAGAAAGTCGCCGAGGAAGTCGCGGAGGCTCCCGCTGAAGAGGTTGTTGCCGAGGCGGAGGCTCCCTCCGATGAGGCTCCCGCTGAAGCCGCGGCCGTCGCCAGCCCGGATTCGCCTGATAGCCCTGATTCCCCCGATAGCCCGGATTCGCCCGACTCCGTCGACTCTCCCGACGCCGCAGAAGGTGTCGAGACGGTCGACGTCGTGGCGACCGCCGACCAAGATGTAGAGCAATCCGCTTGAGTAGTTATGGGTGGGCGCCCGGATGCGTCCACCGGAGGTGAGATTTGGCAAAAACGCGAGTCTATGAGTTAGCCAAGGAACTTGGGCTGGAGTCCAAGGTTGTGCTGGCGCGCGCTCAGGAGCTCGGTATCGAAGTGAAGACGGCTTCCTCCGGCCTCGACGAGGACGGGGTTGCCGTAGTCAAGCTCTCTTTCCAGGAGGCCGCCGAGTCGGCCGCAGCTGAGCCTGCGACCGCCGTTGAAGAGGCGGTGGTTGAAGAGGCCGCTGTCGAAGAGCCCGCTGTCGAAGAGCCCGTCGCCGAGGCGCCGGCCGAGGTAGAGCCGGCCGTGGAGCCCGAGCCGGAGCCCGAGCCCGTCGAGGACGAGGAGCTCGAGGAAGACAAGATCCTTGAAGTGACCGAGGGCATCACCGCCCACGAGTTTGGCCGCCTGATCGGCGAGCGCACCGGCGAAATCGTGCGTGAGCTGATGAACATGGGCCAGATCGTCCCCGGCGGCGGGCAGATCCCCGTCGATGCCATCGAAGCGCTCGGCGCCCACTTCGGGTGGGAGGTGCTCGTTGAACTGGCGCCTGAAGAGGAAGTCGCCGACGAGGGCCGCCAGCGGAGCATGGTGGAGTACGAGGACGATCCGGCGTCACTCGAGCCGCGGCCCCCGGTCGTTGTGATCATGGGCCACGTCGACCACGGCAAGACCCAGCTGCTCGACACCATTCGCAGCGCCAACGTCGTAGCCGGTGAGGCCGGTGGCATCACCCAGCACATCGGTGCCTATCAGATCGAGCGCAATGGTTCGAAGATCACCTTCATCGACACTCCGGGCCATGAGGCGTTCACCGCGTTGCGGGCCCGCGGCGCCGATGTCACCGACATCGCGATCATCGTCGTTGCCGCCAACGACGGGGTCATGCCCCAGACCGTTGAGGCGATCAACCATGCCAAGGCTGCCGAGGTCCCGATCATCGTTGCCATCAACAAGATGGACCTGGAGGCGGCAGATCCCGTCCGGGTGCGGGCCGCGCTCACCCAGCACGAACTCGTCGTCGAGGAACTCGGCGGTGACATTGTTTCGGCGGAGCTGTCCGCCCTAAACGGCACTGGAGTCGACGAGCTGCTGGAGATGATCTCGATTGTTGCCGAAGTCGAAGAACTCACTGCCAATCCGAAGGCGGCTGCCGTCGGTACCGTCATCGAGTCGCAGCTCGAGGTCGGCCGCGGCGCCTTGGCCACTGTCGTCGTGCAGCGGGGCACCCTGAAGAAGGGGGATGCGCTGGTTGCCGGTGCAGTTTCCGGCCGGGTGCGTGCCATGTTCGACGAGAACGGCAAACAGATGTCGTCCGCCGGGCCCAGTACGCCGGTGCTGCTCGCCGGTTGGAGCGAGGTCCCGGCCGCGGGCGACATGTTCCAGGTCGTCCAGAATGAGCGCATAGCCCGCAAGCTCGCCGAGGCGGAGGCCGATCGTATCCGCGCCGCCGACTTCGTCGTGCCCACCGCCACCGAGCGCCTCGGTGCACTGCTCGAGACACTGCGTACCGAAGACCACGCCGAGCTGCGGCTCATCGTGAAGGCTGATGCTCACGGCTCCCTGGAGGCGTTGCGCGACGCAGTTGGCAAGATCAAGCGGGACGACGGCAAGGTGACCATCATCCACGCCGGCGTCGGTGGGATCACCGCCAACGACGTCATGCTCGCCGAAGCCTCCGAAGGGATCATCTACGGTTTCAATTCCCGACCCGACACATCGGCGCGCAAGGCTGCCAAGGAACGGGCCATCGACATCCGCACCTTCTCGATCATTTACGAGATGCTCGACGACATCGAGTCGTTGCTCATCGGTGAGCTGGCCCCCGACGAGGTCGAGAGTTTCCTCGGCGTCGCCGACGTCCGCGCAACGTTCCGGGCACCGCGCTTCGGGATGGTCGCCGGTTGCTACGTCACAGAGGGCGAGATCAACCGCAACGCCACGGCGCGGCTCGTGCGCGACGGGGTTGTCGTCTACGAGGGGCGGATTGCGTCGCTGCGGCGGTTCAAGGAAGACGTCCAGACGGTGGCCCAGGGCTTCGAGTGCGGTATCGGGCTGGAGAACTTCCGGGACATCAAAGAGGGCGACACGATCGAGTCCTTCGAGGTGCGCCACGTAGCCCGCACGTAGCGATCGGCCAACCTCATGTACGCAGCATCGATGCGGCTGGAGCTCTTGATGAGAGGCGTCGGCTCGCTCAAGGAGAAACGACGCCTGGTCAGTTCATTGATCACCCATCTGGACAGCAAGATGCACGTTGGCGTGGCCGAAGTCGACCATCAGGACAAGTGGCAGCGGGCGGCTGTTGGAGTCGCCGCAGTCGCTCCCCAGGCGGGCCAGCTCGATCGAGTTCTCGTTGCCGTGCGCAAGGCGGTCGAATCGCATCCCGGCGTCGAAGTGCTCGACTACTCGATCTGGCACATGGAGAACGAGCAATGAAGCGGCCCCGTACATCGCGCATGCGCAAGGTCAACGAGATGCTGCGCGAGGTGATTGCTGAAGAAGTGACCAGGCTCAAGGATCCGCGGATCGGTTTCCTGACGATTACGGGCGTCAGGGCGGCGCCCGATCTGCGCCGGGCCACTGTCTACTTCTCCGTCCTCGATCCCGAGGATGCCGACGCAACCGCCGAGGCGCTCCAGTCGTCGCATCACCGGATCCAGCAGACGATCGCCCGTGTCGGCCATCTCAAGTACACGCCCGTGCTCGAGTTCAAGCTCGATGAAGCTCTCGAGCGCGGCCTCCGGATCAGCCGGCTCCTGCACGACCTCGAGGGTGATTCCGATGGATGAGACCACGGCGGCGGCCCACACCGTAGGTGACGCGGCGGCTGCCATCGCCGCGGCCGACTCCTTCGTCGCCGTCGGCCATATCCGGCCCGACGGTGACGCAATGGGGGCGGCCCTGGCTCTCGCCCTGGCGGGGCGCCGCGCCGGCATGACCGCCCATGTCACATTCGGGGAGCCGTTTGTGATGCCGGCCCAGTTCCGGGTCCTCGACGCGTCGCCCTACCTCCCCGTCGACGAGGTGCCCGTGCCGCTCGATCTGTTCATCGCGTGCGATACCGCTGCCGAATCGAGGCTGGGGAGCGCCGCGGCGCTGATCGAGCATGCCGGCAACGTGCTGGTGGTGGACCACCACATCTCGAACGGCGGCTTTGGCGATGTTCGCTACATCGATTCCACGTCGGCGGCCACAGCCGAGATGGTGTACCGGATCATCAAGGAGCTGGGGTGGGAGATCACCCCCGAGGTCGCCACGGCGCTCTACGTGGGCCTGGTCACCGACACCGGGCGTTTCCAGTACTCGGTGACAACGCCTGCGGTACATCGGATAACGGCGGAGCTCATCGAGGCAGGCGTGCAGCCCGAGGTTGTCGGGCGCCATCTGTACGAGGAATCTCCCTTCGGGTATCTCGAAGTCGCCGGGCGTGTGCTCGGAAGGTGCCGGCTCGATGCCGAGAAGTCGTTTGTGTGGTCCTTCCTGCGTTCCGAGGACGTGGCCGATGCGGGCATCACCCTCGAAGATGCGGATGGTTTGATCGATCTCATCAGGATTGCCCAGGAGGCGGGCGTCGCCTGCCTGCTCAAGGTCCACGATGGCGTGGTCAAAGGGAGCCTGCGCTCGCGCGGCGAGGTCGATGTCGCTGCCATTGCGGGGACCTTCGGCGGTGGCGGCCACCACAACGCGTCCGGGTTCACGTTTGAGGGTGAGCCGGAGGCCGCAGTCGAGATGATCCTGCGGCAGCTCTGACGTGCCTGCAATGAACGGTTTCCTGCTCGTCGACAAGCCCCAGGGGTGGACATCTCACGATGTCGTCGCCAAGGTTCGCGGGCTGGCAAAGATCAAGAAGGTAGGCCACGCCGGGACGCTCGATCCCATGGCGACGGGGCTCCTCGTCATCGGCCTCGGACATGCCACCCGGCTGCTTCGTTTCGTCCAGGCCTTTCCCAAGGAGTACACCACGACCGCGGTCTTCGGCGTCGCTACCGACACTCTCGACGCCGATGGAGCAATCCTGGAGCGAGAGCCGATGGACGTGTCGGGCGACGACGTTGTCACGGTGCTCGACCGGTTTCGCGGAGAGATCATGCAGACACCGCCGATGGTGTCCGCGCGCAAGGTCGGCGGGCAACGTTTGTACGAACTCGCTCGCAAAGGGGAAACGGTCGAGCGGGAAGCGCGGCCGGTGACCATTCACGAGCTCGAGCTGACCGACTTCGCTCCGAGCGATTATCCCGAGGTGAGTCTTCGGGTTGTCTGCAGCACGGGAACGTACATTCGCACGCTGGCCGATGACGTGGCGGCCGCCCTCGGAGGGAGGGCTCACCTCTGCCGACTGCGGCGGGTTCGCAACGGTTCGCTCGACGTCGGCGCGGCGGCGACCATTGAGACTCTGGCGGCCGCTGCCGAGGAGGAGGCGCTGGGGCCGCGGGTGATCGCTCCGGCCGCGGCCCTCGGCGATCTTCCTGCCGTGTCGGTCGGTGCCGACCTCGTGCGGGCCGTCGGCAATGGCCGGCGAATCGACGATGGGCTGCTCGACATCGCTCCCGGGTTCAGCGGTCTCGTCCGGGTGCTCGATCCGGCCGGGGACCTCCTCGCAGTGTCGAATGTCGTCGGCGGCCGTGTTATCCCTGAGGTGGTGGTGCCCCAATGAAGGTTCTGCAGGGCGACTACGCCAAGTGGCAGCGGCTGAACGGGCCCACGTGGATCACTATCGGCGTTTTCGACGGTGTGCACATCGGCCATCAGTCCATCCTCGCCGCGCTGCGGGAACGGGCCGAGGCGGGCACGGTCGGCGTGGTCACGTTTCGTGAGCACCCCGCCGTCCTGCTGCGGCCGGATGCGGCGCCTCCGATGCTGACCAGCCTGGCGCAGCGCCTCGAGCTACTCGAGTCCTACGACACCGACGTTGTTGCGGTCCTGGAATTCGAGCAGGTGCGGAGGATGCAGCCCATCGCGTTCGTTTCAACCATCCTCAACGGTGCGCTCAACGGAGTCCATGTCGTGGTCGGGAAGGGATTCCGGTTCGGTCACAACGCGAGCGGCAACGAAGAGGTGCTGGCAACCCTCGGCGAAGAGTTCGACTTCACAGTCGAGGTTGTCGACATCATGGGTGGCGACAACCCGGTCTCGTCGACGGTTGTTCGCGAGGCTTTGGCCCAGGGTGATGTGGAGCGCGCCGCCACGATGCTGGGCCGGCCCTTCCAGCTTCGGGGCGCCGTCGTCGTGGGCGATCGCCGCGGCCGCCAGCTCGGGTTTCCCACCGCCAACCTCGAGCTCGACCCCAGCCGGGCGGTTCCCCAGTACGGGGTCTATTCGGCGCTGACGCGGACTGCCGACAGGACCAGGCACCCTTCTGTTGTCAACATCGGTGTCCGGCCGACGTTCGGGGGAATGGCCCAGGTCGTGGAGGTCCATCTGCTCGACCAGAACCTCGACCTCTACGGCCAGGAACTGCACGTGGAGTTCATGAGCCGGATTCGTCCGGAGAGGCGGTTTGATGGGATAGAAGAGCTCGTCGAGCAGATTGGTCGCGACATCCTCACCGCCCGCCGGGATCTCTCCGTCCGCCCATCCGACTAGGCGCGGATTGGCTCTGGTCCAACACGTGTTACACTTCTTGACGCGGACAGTCGTCCGTCGTTTCTTGAGGCCGTTTCTAAGGAAGCCTTTTACGTGAAAGACACGTCGACAGTTATAGAAGAGTTCGGCACGCATGGCCAGGACACGGGTTCGCCCGAAGTCCAGGTGGCCCTGCTCACCGAGCGGATCAATCACCTCACCGAGCATCTGCGGACCCATAAGAAGGATCACCACAGCCGGCGAGGTCTTCTCATGATGGTCGGCAAACGGCGGCGGTTGCTCGGCTACCTGCGTGATCAGGATGTCGAGCGATACCGATCTCTCATAGCCCGGCTCGGCCTGCGGCGATAGAGATAGCGACGGAAGGCGGCGATATGCCGCCTTTCTTGCCGTTTGACCGGTGGCGCTCGATCAGAGAGCGCCCAGAACGTTGACCAAGACATACCGGGGAGCAAACCCCAGTTGTCAGTGGTAGCGCATCGATGGCCACATTGAGGCCCTTCCACTGCCAATTGAGTTAGCTCCTCGGGCAACACAAGGAGCATCGAGTGGCAGAGACCACCGTACGCGGCCAGGTGGGCGATAAGGAAGTCGCCCTCAGTGCCGGAAAACTAGCCCAGCTCGCCGACGGCGCCGTTATGGCGACAGTGGGCGGCACCCAAGTATTGACGACGGCGACCGCCCGTCGCGAGATTCGTGAAGGACAGTCCTTCTTCCCCCTGACCGTCGATGTCGAAGAGCGTATGTACGCCGTCGGGCGTATCCCCGGCTCGTTCTTCCGTCGTGAGGGTCGCGCAACCGAGAAGGCGACGCTGACCTGTCGCCTCATCGACCGCCCGCTGCGGCCTTCATTCCCCGACGGGTTCCTCTGCGACACGCACGTCGTGGCCACCGTGATGTCGGCCGACCACGAGAATCAGTACGACGTGATCGCACTCAACGCGGCCTCGGCCGCCCTCACCGTCAGCCCGATCCCCTTCATGGGGCCCATCGGTGCGGTACGTGTCGGACTCATCGACGGTGAGTGGATCCCCTTGCCGACCTATGAAGAGCTCGAAGGAGCGGTCTTCGAGCTCGTCGTTGCCGGCAAGCGCAACGCTACGGGTGGCGTCGACATCGCCATGGTTGAGGCCGGCGCCACTGAGAACGGTTATCGGCTGGTCCAGGAGGGTGCGCCGGCATCTGATGAGGAGACAGTGGCCCGGGGCCTCGAGGAGGCCAAGGAGTACATCGGAACGCTGATCGACCTGCAGGTCGAACTGGCCGACAAGCTCGGCGCCGGAGCCAAGGAAGAGTTCCCGGTCGTCACCGATTACACACAGGAAATCTACGACCGTGTCGCCGCGGCGGCGACTCCCAAGATCGAATCGATGGGCGTCATTGCCGACAAGCACGAGCGGCAGAACGCCGAGAAGGCAATGCGCGACGAGATCCTCGAGTCGCTCGGCCTCGAAGAGGACGAACTGTCCCAGGCCAAGGCGGCATTCCGCTCGGTGCAGAAGGGCGTCATGCGCGACCGTGTGGTCGCCACCGGCACCCGGATGGACGGCCGCGGGCTCACCGACATTCGTGACATCTCCGTCGAGGTAGGCCTCATCGATCAGGGCCATGGTTCGGCCATGTTCCAGCGCGGTGAGACCCAGGTGATCAATGTCACCACGATGGGCATGCTGCGCATGGAGGCGATGCTCGACACGATCGACCCCGACGAGTCGAAGCGCTACATGCACCACTACAACTTCCCGCCCTTCTCGACCGGCGAGACCGGATTCATGCGGGGTCCCAAGCGGCGTGAGATCGGGCACGGCGCCCTCGCTGAGAAGGCGCTGCTGCCGGTCATCCCGCCCGCGGAGGACTTCCCGTACGCCTACCGCCTCGTTTCTGAGGTGCTGATGTCGAACGGCTCGAGCTCGATGGCATCGATCTGCGGCTCTTCGATGTCGCTGATGGACGCCGGAGTGCCGATCCATGCCCCGGTTGCCGGTATCGCCATGGGCCTCATTGCCAAGGACGGTCAGTTTGTGACGCTCACCGACATCCTCGGTGCCGAGGACGCGCTCGGTGATATGGACTTCAAGGTCGCCGGCACCAAGGACATGATCACGGCGCTGCAGCTCGACACCAAGATCGAGTCGCTCCCAGCCTCTGTTCTCGCCGACGCGATGGGCCAGGCCAAGGAAGCCCGGCTCTTCATCCTCGGCAAGATGGCCGAGGTGCTCCCGGAGCCGCGTCCCGAGCTGGCTCCCAACGCTCCGAAGATCGAAGCGATCGTGATCCCGAAGGATCGTATCGGTGAGGTCATCGGGCCTAAGGGCAAGGTCATCCGCGAGCTCGAGGAAGAGACCGGTGCCACCATCGAAATCGATGACGACGGCACGGTTCGGGTCGGCGCCGCCGACACCGCCTCGATGGAGAAGGCCCGCGAGCGGATCCTAGCCATCGGTTTCCCGCCGGAGGCGGAGGTCGGGGCCGACTACGAGGGCGAAGTCGTCAACATCACCAAGTTCGGTGCCTTCGTCAACATCCTGCCGGGCCGTGACGGCCTGTTGCACATCTCCAAGATGGGCGGCGGGCGTCGCATCGAGCAGGTCGAAGACGTGCTCAGCCTCGGCGACAAGGTCAATGTCATCGTGCGCGAGATCGACGATCGTGGCAAGGTCAGTCTCGACCTCGCCGAGGGCGTGGAGCTCGAGTTGAAGGAGGGCGCCAAGGCCGGCTCCCGCTCCGACTCCGGTGGCGACGGCGGTGGCAGTCGTGACCGCGGCCGGCGTGACGGCGGCGATCGTGACGGCGGTGGCGGTGGTCGTGACCGTGGTCGGCGTGACGGAAATCGGTCCAGCAGGGATCGCGGCGGAGACCGCGACAGGGGCCGGGATCGGGATCGGGATCGGGATCGGGATCGTGATCGCGGCCGCGACCGGGGTGGCGAGCGCCAGACATCCAAGCCGGGTCGCAGCGTCGTCTCGTTCGAGGACGAGTTCGAGAGCGGCCTTTAGACAACACCAGGCTATGGCTGAAGCCCCCGCACCGGCGGGGGCTTCAGCGCGTCTCGGGCCGGATCGCCACTTCGACGAACTCAGGGTCCAGCGCCGAGATCAGATCGTATACCGCGACTTCGAGCAAGAAACCCCGCTTGCCGCCGTTGATGAACACCGACTGGAGAGCCTGAATCGTGGACTCGCAGTACACCGGCATGGCCGTGCGCAATCCAAAGGGTGAGGTGCCCCCGACCTGGTAGCCGGTGTAATTGAGGGCCTTGTCCGGGTCGACCATGGCAACCGCCTTGACTTCGAGGAGGCGAGCCAGTTGTTTGAGCGATACTTCCCGGTCGCCGTGCATCAGGACGCAGATCGGGTGCCGTTCTGTCGTCTCGAGGATGAGGGTTTTTATGACGCGATGGGGTTCAACGCCGAGCTGCTCGGCGCCGCCGGTCGCGCCGGAGTGCGCCGTGTACTCATAGTGGTGCTCCGCGTAGGGGATTCCGGCCGCGCGCAACACCCGTATTGCCGGGGTCACGATCGTCTTGCGTGCCATGTTGCTAGAATCTAGACCGTTGACGTCTTCCCGGCCGGGCGGAGATGTGTACATCGGTATTGGTGGCAGATACATTGGTAGGTAGTTACAGAACGATTCGTTTCCACCACTCTGCGTGGCATAGTATTGTTGTCGGGTGGGTCGTACTGGTGCTCCGCCCACAATGAGAATCGGGCGGATGAGAATCGGGCGGATGAGTTTCTGACGGTAGGAACGGGCGAACCGACTTCGCTGAGGGGCGGGGTTGAGGGGAGGCAGGATGCGACGGGGGGTTAGGGCGAATTCCGTTATTCGCGTGACGATGGCGCTGGCCATATTGACGAGCGTTCTCATGAGCCTCCCGACAACTGCCGTTGCCTGGGAGTCGCTGCGCGACTGGAAGTGTATGCGCCGCGCCGTGGCATACGAGGACAGCGCCCCCCGGCCGGGTCTGTCACCCCAGGAGTTCCAGGAGCGCGTCGACTGGTTGTACGCGCAATGCGAGGAGAACCGGGCCGCGGAGGCAATCGCCGAGGAGCACGGCTCAATGGCTCCCGAGCTGTTCCCCAACACCTCGGATGATCGCCACGCCAGCCCTCTCCACTGCATGCACCTCGGGGACGTCAGATTCGGAAGGAGCACCGGATGGGCCGACTGGAGTGAGGAGGATCCGATGTTGCCCGGCGGTGCGGCCGCCGTCAACATCCCCGGCGACTTCATGTACGCCTGGGTCGACGGGCAGGCGCGGTTCATGATCCGGTATGTCGTGTGGACGATCGATGATCGCAACGACAATCCGGTCTCGCCGGTGAGGATCATGCAGCACCCGACGGAGAACAACAACCCCCAAGTTTCCGTGGCCACCCTCCATTTCCAGGAGGCATTCCAGCCCACATCCGTCTGGGTCGAGATGCCCGATTCGATCGACTGGGCGAACAGGATCAACGACCGGATCCTTCCCGGGCGCAGTTTCGCCATGCGGACCTGGATGGAATCCCACTGCCACGACAAGCGCTACCCAACCAACATCCCCCAGATGGTCATCGATCGAGTCAAGGATCTCGGCTGGCTCGACCCGGCGGCCACTCCCGAAAGCCCCCGTGCCATCCGCTTCGTCGCCAACGGTGATCCCTCGCAGGCCTCCAGCTGGTCGCTGGTTGAAGAGCCGGTGACGCTGCCATCGGTTATCAGGAGCGGAGGCGCCGGAAATGTCTACCGATGGTTCTACGACGCCGATGTTGCCTACGAGTCCGATGATGTGACGCGGCCGTCTAAGCCGGTGGCGTTGGTGGCTGAGGCGCGGACGGCGACTCGGGTGATGTTGTCGTGGGGGGCGGCGTCTGATGATGT
>CAMYIJ010000068.1:27115-36613 GCA_947258375.1 uncultured Acidimicrobiaceae bacterium | reverse complement strand
GTCGCGGCTGCGGTGCTCGACCAACTCCTGCGTCGGGCACCGCAGCCGTTCAATCGGACACCGTGATACGTCAAGCGGCTGCGGCGGCGGAGTGTTCGCGCTATGGACACGCCATGGTCGCAAAATCCTCCGATACTTCGACAGTGCATCCGTCGGCGGCAGTCGCGCTGGCCTCGCTGTTTCGGCCGACGACTATGGCTGTGTTGTGATTCCCGTCCTGGGCTCGAGCCGTGCTGAAGAAGCCATCGACCGTGGCCGTATTGCTGTTTCCATTCCGGGCGGCGGCGCCACTCATGTCTCCAATGACCGTGGCCGTGTTGTTGTCCCCGTTCTCGGCCCGGGCAACACTGAGAGCGCCATCTACGAAGGCTGTGTTGTTGTTTCCGTTTTGGGCGACGGCCGTACTGTCGGACCAGTAGACGACGGCGGTGTTGTTGTCTCCGTTCTGGGCATACGCTTCGCTGTCGAAACCGTGGGCCACGGCTATGTTGGATGCGCCACCGGGCGTGGCCGGTGGTGTGCTGCCGCACCCGATCCGGATGCCTATCTTCATGATCTCAACGCCATCGATCGAGATGCATATGCGCCCCTCGTCGACGTCGAGGATGCCGTCATCATCCGAGTCATCCTCGCATGCATCTCCCTTTTCCGATCCGTATCGATCAGACTGATCCGGATTCATCACACCAGGGCAGTTGTCGACAGCGTCTGGAACTCCATCCTGATCCGAGTCTGTCGGAACCGGATTGCACAAGTCATCAAATGTGTACGCGCCATCGGTGCCGGGCACGGCCCGGCCGGGGAACCCGTCTCCATGGAGCTCGTGCTGTTCGACCGCTCTGTTGCCGATGGCAAGCAGTTTCCAGAGCGGAGCATCCGGCTCCGCGTCTGCCCTGAAGTGGCAAATCTCCGCCTTATGATCAGCCGGAGGAGCTGCCGAGACTGCCGTCGGCATCAACACTGCCAGCGTGACCGCCAGGGCCAATAGGGTGCTCGAACGTCTTCTACTCATGGCACGACCTCCCAAAGCTATCAGCGCGCTGCGTGCTCCCGGTTCGCCGAAGGGATTCAGGCGAGGTACTTCCCGCTTCCGCTGAGCGGTCCCTGGTTCAACAGTACCGAAGCGGAAGTGGACCGTGGGAGGCACTGCACGTAGACCGGCCGTGGATCGGACGGCGTCCCGCTCTCGCGAGGCTTGGAACGTCAGCCGGCTGCGGCGGCGGGCAATATCGGAGCGCGCGGCAAGGAGAGGGCGAAAACAGTCCACCGGCCGTCGCGGCTATAGGTCAAGTCGCCGTTCATCAATCCGGCCAGGTCGCGGCTAACGGATAGACCCAGCCCGATGGACTGGGTTAGTCCGGGTCGGCTGTGACCGCGCTGATATCGGTCGAATATCCGTGATACCGATTCTGCGGGTACCCCATCGCCGTCGTCCCATACTTCGATGGAGGCGGTTTCCGGTGCGCCGTGAATCCGTATCCGGAGCGTGTCGCCGCCGTATCGAGCTGCGTTGGTCAACAGGTTGCGGAGGATCTGGCGCACCCGGTGGTCATCCGCACGGGCGACGGCCTCTCCCTCGATCACGTCGATCTCGGTCTCGAGCTGAGACGCCACTGCGCACAGCTCTTCGCGGAGGTCGACGTCGTCGATGGCGACGGGGATATTGCCTCCGTCGATGCGGGCCATGACGAGCAGATCCTCAATGAGGTGGGCCATGTCGGAGCTCTCGCGTTGCACGAGCGCGAGCAGCTCCACGATTTCGAGGCGCTCGTAGCTGTCGAGGTTCGCGGTGAGCTCCTCGGCCAGACCGAGGACGGAAGTCAGTGGTGTTCGCAACTCGTGACTGATGGCAGCGATGAAATCGTCCTTTGATTTCACCAGCTGCTCGAGCTCGGTCTGGTCGTTGGCTCGCTCCCAGAACGCACCGATCATGCTGGCTGCTGCCGAGAGGAGCGAGAGGTCCGTTGGTGTCCAATCCCGAGCCTGGGTGGCGTGAGCGAATCCGACGAGGCCTGCCCACTCGCCGTTGACGAAGATCGGGATGTTGAGCCCCGAAACCACCGGCCAGGGATCGGCCTCGTACAGATCGAACTCGGGCCCTGTCAGTTTCGTGGGGACGAGCACAAAGGGCTCGCCACGCTCCAGGTAGGACCGGGATGTCGGCATCTTGGCCCACGGGACCAGGTCCCAGTACACATCATCGTCGGCCTCGGCCGTCGTGGCGCCCTCGGATTCAACTTCGGCGACGGTCGCTGAGCAGAACCCAAGCTCCGGGTCTTCGACGTTGCGCTCCACGAACACATACGTCGCGTCTGTTGCCTTCAGCAGGGCCTGGAGAGCCTTCTCCAACCGACCCTGGCCGCTGCTGGCGAGTAGTGATTGGGCGCAAGCGGCGATGGCCTCGTTGTTGAGGGCGCGCTGGTCGCGCGGAATCGCTGCCGACGTGGGTGCGGCGTCCATTGACCTTTCCTGAAACTGCCTCTCTACCTACATCGGCAATTCGGGGGGAAGGATGGAGTCCTGGCTGGTCGGCCGGGTCGCCGCTACTTCGACCAGCCGTATGTCCAGATGCCGTCTTTGTCGCCGAAGGTGTACTCCTGGTCTCCCGCACACAGCTTGCCGTGGGGAACGCTGCCGATGCCCGCCAGGAATCCCAGCCAGTCCGCCCAGTGCGCCGTCCCATTGACAGACACCTCGACCGTACGAGCGTTGGCGCTGATCGACACCTTGTGCAGCTCGTTGTAGTCGCTATCGGCGACGATTTCAGGCGTGAGCGCGAGGATCGAGCCGTTTGCCATGGTTGCCTGGGCCGCCATGGGATAGTCAACCTTGTCGAGCCGGGAGCCCTCGAACCGACAGTTGAACGTGATGCAAGCCTCGGTGACGTCGCTATCGAATTCGACCAGGTACTTGGCCTGAAACGGCTGCTTGCTCCGGTAGGGCTCGATTCCGCTGAAGCTGGTTTCGAGCATGCTCAGGGTCTTCACTCGAACCGGCCCGCACGTGTAGCGATGCTCCTCTGTCGTGTCGACGAACAGCGCGATCAGCTCGTTGGTGAGACCCATCATCGTGGCGAGAGTTGTCCACCAGGTCGCGGGTGGGGCCGCCGCCAGGGCGCTGATGGCTTCTATCTCCGCGCCGTCGAGCTCCCGGTCGTACCACAGCTTGTTCACGGCCGACGGGAGGGCCTCGAAGCCCTCGCTGAGGTGCTCGACGAACGGGCGGAAGTCACCGGTGTCGATGCCGACCGCAAACGCCTCGCCGTGAAAGAGTGGAGCCCCGGTCAATTCGTTGACCCGGTCGCCGATGCCGATGACTGCCGAACGCACGGCATCGGTCAACCCGCCGAGGAGATTGGAGCGGGCGAGTTCTCGGATCCGATGAGATAACTCGGCATCGCGGGGCTCCAACCGGGAGGCGATACCGCGCAGGCGGACATCCGCCAGACGGCCCATCCGCGAGACGCGGCGCCTCATGACAACAGGGTCCACTTCCGACATGGGCACAACACACCTCCGTCACATGAGCTTCGTATTTGTCCACAGCATATGCGAAAGATTGCACAAATGTCCTGGGCACCCTCAATGACGTAGTGTCGGTTGTTGAGGGCGCGGGGGCATGGAAGACTGTCGAGATGGCCTCTCCCAGAGTCTCGGCTCCCAGCGGCATGGTGACGTTCGTCTTCACCGACATCGAAGGCTCCACCCGCCTGTTTCATCAACTGTCAGCAACCTACCTCGAGGTTCTCGATCGCCACAACGAGCTACTGCGACTCGCGTGGAGCCGCCATGCAGGGTATGAAGTCTCCACGGAAGGCGACTCCTTCTTTGTGGCGTTCGAGCGTGCCGAGGACGCCCTTCTTGCGTGTCGCGAAGTGCAGAGGGCTCTGGCAGCGGAGTCCTGGCCCGCTGGGGTCGAGGTGCGGGTCCGCATCGGCATTCACCTCGGCTTGGCATCACCCCGGGGAGACCAGTACGTGTCTCTGGCTGTCAACCAGGCGGCCCGCATCATGTCGGCAGCGCATGGAAGGCAGGTACTTGTGTCACAAGAGACTGTCGACGCACTGCAGCAGGCCAACGAATTCGAGTTTCGCGACCTGGGTCGTTTTCGCATCCGCGACTTCGAAGAACCTCAGAACCTCTACCAGCTTCTTGGCGACGGTCCGAACGACGACTTCCCGGCAGTGCGAGCGGTTCCCGCCGATGGCCACAATATCGTCCGCCGCCCCACCGCCACGTTGGGCCGCACGGACCTGGTGCCATCAGTCGCGGCCCGGGTGTCGGCTGGGGGGCTGGTCACCCTCCTCGGCCCAGGGGGTGTGGGCAAGACGCGGGTAGCCGAAGATGTCGGTCTCAGCATCGCCGCCGGTTGGCGGGACGGCGTCTGGCTAGTGAACCTCGCCGGGCTGTCAGATGCGGGCCTGGTCGCACCGGCCATCGCCGACGCGGTCGGCGTGCCGGCCAGGCCCGGTCGGGAGCGCTGGGACGACCTCCTCGATCAACTCCGCGATCGGCAAGCTGTGATCATCCTTGACAACTGCGAGGGTCTGGTCGATGTCTGTCGTCGGCAGATCGAGTCACTCCAGGCAAACTGCCCGGAGGTCGCGGCCCTGGCGACGAGCAGAGAACCGATTCGAGTGGCCGGAGAGATCCTGTGGCACGTTGAGCCGCTCGACTTGCCGCCCGCTCGAGACCCGGAACCGGCCTCCGTACTGGCCAGCTCGGCCGGCCGGCTCTTTGCGGAGAGGGCAGCAGCTGCCCGACCGGGATTCGATATCAGCGACAGGAATGCCGCGATCGTGAGCGAGATCTGTCGGCGCCTCGACGGCCTGCCGCTGTCCATCGAATTGGCGGCAGCCCTGGTCGCGCTGGAGTCGCCGACGGAGATCCTCGCCGGGCTGGACCATCGCTTCCAGATTCTGCGGAGCAGGAACCCCGCAGCGACGGATCGACACGGCAGCGTCGAGGCGCTCGTGGCGTGGAGCTACGGATCGCTCAGTCAACAGGAGCGCCACGCATTTCGTTGTCTTTCGGTCTTCAACGCCGGATTCTCGATCGACACCGCGGCGGCCGCCATCGGTATCAGCGGCGGAGACACTCGTGACGCGGCTCCCCTGGTCTGGTCGCTGGTAGATCGGTCGCTCGCTCAGACGGACCTGACAGCTGATGAGACCCGGTATCGGCTGCTCGAGACCATGCGAAGCTATGGCAGAGACCTCCTGGACGAAAGGGAGGAATCTGCGTCGGTGGCGAGCGGCCTCGCCGACCACTTCCTCGAGAAGCTGGGGCCGTGGTTGCCGCCGGACGGCACGTGGACGAGCAGGGTGGCCCTCGAGCTGGACAATCTGCGGGGTTTGATCTCGCAGCTGCCTCTGGAGAGACAGGAAACGGCACAGCAAATGGCCTGCACATTGGGTCGGTACCACAACGATGCTCGCCATACCTTCCTCGACGGCATCGAAGAGATCAGCCGTTACGTCGAGGGCCTGCCAGAGCCGTCGCCGACGAGGGTATCCCTCCTCACCACGCTGGCGTATCTCCATCTGCGTACAGGCGAGGTGGACGCCGCGAATTGGCTGGTGGAGGAAGCCGAGGCTCTCGGCGAGAAGAGGGGAGTCCCTGAGTGGGACGAGGTCGCGGTTGATAGGGTTCGTGGCGAGATTGCACGCCGCTCCGGGGACCTAAATGGCGCTGTGGATATCGCCCGGGCAGCTCTCCGTCGACCTTTGACGGATCGGAGCCGCTCTCGTATGCAGAACCTGCTCGGCACAACATTTGGCGCCCTCGGAGACATGGAGTCGGCTCGGGAGGCATTTCAACAGGAGCTGGAGCTCTACCGCGCTCTTGGCTATGACGGCTACATCGCGAGTGCCCTCGGTAACCTCGCCGAGGTTGCGCTGCGCCAAGGGGATTTCACTGCGGCCGCGCGCCATCAGTTGGCCTGTTTCGAGCAAGCACTGGCGCAGGGTTCCGTCACCGTGCTGGCGTTTTCCATGATCGTTGCCGCTCGTCTATCCGGCCACAGACAACAGTGGACTACAGCAGTCGCGGTTCATGCAAGGGGAGAGCAGCTGCTGGCTGAGACCGGCCTTGTCCTTTATGAAGATGACCGGCGGGAGAGCGAGGCGTTTCTCGATCGAGCTCGCACTGCTCTGGGCGCGTCGGCTTTTCAACAGGCCACACGCGACGGGCGGGAAATGCAACTGAGCGATGCGCTGGAGTTGACCAGGGCACAACTCGCCCCGCTTCAGACATAGACATCTGAGTAGGGTCGGTCGCATCGGAGAAGGGAGACCCGATGGAATCCGGACCATGGCAGCGACGTGTGGAGTTCACCCCGGGCGGCTACTTGGCGTTTCGGCCGGGGGAGCTACTCGTGCGCTCCTCGGTGGCGGAGGCCGCTCAAACCAGGCTGGTCGACATATACGGTGATGACAGTATCGACTACGAGGAGCTGCTGGGTGGCGCCTGGATCAAATTCACCGGCGTGCCCCAGCCAATAGAAGCACTTGGAGAGCTCCGGTCAGTAGGGGTTTTCGCCCAGCCCAACCACGTGCTCTTCGCGGCAGGTTGTTGTCCTCCCCACCCTTCCCAATCCGGTGTGGGCCGTGTCGACGCCTACCCCTTCCTCGCCAGCTCTTTCTCGGCGAACCCGTTCTTGGCGAGCTCGGTCCTGGCCAACCCGTTCCTGGCGAGCCCCTTTCTCGCCAGTCCGTTTCTCGCGAGTGGCTTGGGCGGCGGGTGTTGCGGTTGCGGCTGCGGAGGAGGGGGGCTAGCGGCTGCCCCATTCCTGGCGAGCGCTAATCCGAGTCCGGCGGCCGCTCCCTGGTTTCAAGCCACGGGCCGACGGCGCAGCACGGCCGTGCCGGCCGACGCCACAGAGGATGGCGAGGCAGAGTCGGGAGATGGTGTGCGCATTGCCATCCTTGACACCGGGATTGCCGGAGTCGATCGACCTGCCGCCCTCGACAACATGAATCTCAAGCCCGCTGCGGGTGGTGACCGCCCCGACGGGGACGGCGACAACTACTTGGATCCCGTCGCCGGCCACGGCACGTTCATCGTCGGCATCATCGAGCAACTCGCCCCGGGTTGCGACTTCGAGATTGTCGAAGTCCTCAGCGGCTACGGAGACGGCGAGGAGGTGGTGATCGCCGAAGCTCTATCCAGGCTCGCGGTGGCTCCCGAGGGACAGAGGCCCCATCTCGTCAACCTCTCTTTCGGCAGCTACTCGCCGATCGGCATGGAGGTGTTGGCAGATGCCGTCGCCGCCCTCCACGCGGTCGGAATCGTCGTTGTAGCGTCGGCAGGAAACGATGCCACGTGCGTTCCTGCGTACCCGGCGGCCCTGCCCGAAGTAGTGAGTGTCGGAGCGCTTGATCGAGATGGCCGGCCGGCGGCTTACACCAACTATGGGCCCTGGGTGCGAGCCTGTACCCGAGGCACGGACGTTGTCAGCCTTTTCTTCGACGGGTTCAACGGTGCCGAACTGCCGGTTGACGGAGTTGATGCGGATGACTTCCGCGGATTGGCGCGCTGGAGCGGCACCTCGTTCGCTGCCCCACGAGTCGTGGCCGCCCTGGCTCGCCGCGTTCACAAGGGCGTTTCACCGCGGGCCGCCGTCGACGAGCTGATCGATACCAAGCATTTGCCTCGCCGCCGAATGCTCGGAACGGTGGTACTTCCCGAAGAGCTCGACGAGCCGCGCGGTTGATGTCAGATAGCGCACGCTACCCAATGGGTGGTTCCAGTCAGCCCCGACTTACCCAGGGCCCGCGCGGTAGGCTGCCCGCCCGAAAGGAGGTGATGACATGACACGACGCCGACCACGGCTCACGACTCCTTATGTGCGGCGCAACGGCTCTCTAGAGCCGGCGACTTGGGATGAAGCCCTGGATGCCGCCGCAGCAGGCCTGGCCGCGAACCGGGAGTCCTCCTGGGGGATGTTCAGTTGCTCGAAGGCGACCAACGAGGTGAACTTCCTCGCTCAGAAGTTCGCCCGGGTAGCCATGGGCAGCAACAACATCGACAGCTGCAATCGCACCTGACACGCTCCTAGCGTCGCCGGTCTGGCGGCAGTATTCGGACAGGGGGGCGGAACGTCCTCATACGAAGAAATCGAAACCACGGATTTCATCGTGCTGTGGGGCTCCAACGCGCGTGCTGCTCATCCCATCTTCTTTCACCACCTCATGAAGGGCGTCCGCAACGGTGCCAAGACGTACGCGGTCGACCCGCGCCGTACCGAATCCGCCCAGTGGGCGGACACCTGGCTCGGCATCGACGTCGGCTCGGACATCGCACTCGCCAATGCCATCGGGCGCGAGATCATCGCGGCCGGGCTGGCCAACGAGGACTTCATCAACCATGCCACCACCGGGTACGACGCGTATGCCGCTGCGGTCGAAGGGTGGACGCTCGAGCGCGCGGAAGAGGTCACCGGCGTCCCGGCTGCGGTCATTCGGGATCTGGCGCACGACTACGCCACGGCGGAGACCGCGCAGATTTGCTGGACATTGGGGATCACCGAGCACCACAACGCCACAGACAACGTCCTGGCCCTGATCAACCTGTCGCTGTTGACGGGCCATGTCGGCCGCTACGGCTCCGGTCTCGTACCGCTCCGCGGCCAGAACAACGTCCAGGGCGGCGGCGACATGGGGGCCCTGCCGAACAAGCTCCCAGGCTTCCAGGACGTGGCCGACGACGAGGCGCGCGGGAAATTCGAGGCCGAGTGGGGGGCCGGGGTGCCCCCGCAGCCCGGTCTCCACCTCTCATTGATGTTCGAGGCGATGGAACGTGGTGAGCTCCGGTCGCTGTTCGTCCTCGGAGAGAATCCGGCCCAGTCGGAGGCAGACGTGCAGCGTACCCGGCGCCTCCTGGCGGACCTCGACTTCCTACTGGTCCAGGACATCTTCATGACACGAACCGCCGAGATGGCCGATGTGGTGCTTCCCGCCGCCGTGGGCTGGGCCGAGAGTGACGGCACCGTCACCTCGAGCGAACGCCGGGTGCAACGGGTTCGCAAAGCCCTCGAGGCGCCCGGCGAGGCGAAGGACGATCTCGAGATTCTGGCTCTGCTTGCCGCCCGCCTCGGCCACGACTGGGTGATTCCCACCGCCGAGGAGGTCTGGGACGAGACCCGAAGCCTGTCCCCGATGCATGCCGGCATGTCCTACGACCGGCTGGAACAGATGGGCGGTATCCAGTGGCCGTGTCCCGACCTGGAGCACCCGGGAACGCAGTTCCTCCACGGCGATCTCTGGGAGGACCCGCTCCCACGCGAGCGGGTTCCTTTCATCGCGACCGATTGGGTGCCTCCGGTCGACGAGTTGACCGAGGAGTTCCCGATCCGGCTGACGACCGGGCGCAGGCTGGACTCCTACAACACCGGAGTTCAAACCGGGGGCTATGGATCGCCAATCCGGGCGGGGGCGCGGATTGAAGTGTCGCCCGAGGACGGTGCAGGCCTTGGAATCTCCGAAGGAGAACTCGTGCG
>CAMYIJ010000068.1:20487-27088 GCA_947258375.1 uncultured Acidimicrobiaceae bacterium | reverse complement strand
CGGTCGCGCCGCGGCGCCATAGAAGTTCCGGTGCGATATGAGCGCAATCTGCGGCCCGGGCTTGCCTTCATGTCAATCCACCGTCCGGAAGATGCCGATGTCAATATCTTGACTATCGACGCCTGGGACCCCCAATCGGGAACTGCCGAGTTCAAGGCGACGGCGGTGAGTATCGAGCCGGTCGGGGGGAAATGAATTGCGTGGCCTGACCTGTCCACCGCAAAGAGAGGGACGCTGATCGACCTCCATCTCATGTCTGCCGAGCCGACGGCGCCCGAGCGGGCCGCTGTGGACGAATTCCTCGGCGCGCCCGAGTCGGGCTGGGCCGGGGGAACGCGTTCGGCACTCGATCACAACGTGGCCTTCGGCGGGTTTCGCGGCGCCGAAGAGAACCGCCATCTGCTCCTTCCCGCTCTTCAGGCCGTTCAGGGTGCCATCGGCTGGGTGAGTCCGGGCGCGCTCAATTACATCAGCGAGCGGCTCTCGGTCCCGCCGGCTGAGGCACATGGCGTCGCCTCGTTTTACGCCTTGCTCGCTCTCGAGGAACAGCCGGCCCGGGTTGCGCACGTATGCGAAGACGTCTCGTGTCGAACTCGCGGCGGCCGCGAGCTGCTGGCGGCGCTCGCCGGACGTCGCGACGTGGTGTCGAGCCCATGCCTCGGCCAGTGCGACCGATCGCCGGCGGTGCTCGTGCAGCGGGCAGGCGACGCCGATCTCAGCCTCTGGGGAGCGACGCCGCAGAATGTCATCGCCCTCCTGGCGGGCGCCCCGCTCATCGACCCCGCTCCGGGCCACTACGGGATTCCGCAGTCAGAACGCGGCTCGGAAGATCTGCGCTTGTTACATCGGGTGGGCGCCATCGATCCCTACAGCCTCGACGACTACTGCGCTGCCGGGGGCTACGAGGCGCTGAAGAAGGCGCTTGAAGTTGGTCCGGCCCAGATCATCGAAGAGGTCAAACGATCCGGCATCCGGGGGAGAGGTGGAGCTGCGTTTCCCATGGGCGTGAAGTGGGAATCGGTGGCCGAGGCCGACTCCGAGGTACTGCTCGTGTGCAACGCCGACGAAGCAGAGCCGGGCACCTTCAAGGACCGAGGGCTCATGGAGGGCGATCCGTTCTCGCTCGTTGAGTCCATGACCATCGCCGGTTATGCCATCGGCGCCGGCCGCGGCTATCTCTATATCAGAGGCGAGTACCCCCGAGCGGCCCGCCACGTGGCGAGTGCGTTGGAGGTCGCCCGCGAAGCGGGATTGCTCGGTGAGAACATCCTCGACTCCGGATTCGATTTCGACATAGAGATCCGGATGGGCGGCGGCGCCTACATATGTGGCGAGGAGACGGCGCTGTTCAACTCGATCGAGGGCTACCGGGGCGAACCGCGGCAGAAGCCACCCTTTCCGACAGAGGCCGGGTTGTTCGGCTTGCCGACCATCGTCAACAACGTAGAGACGCTGGTCAACCTCCCGCTCATTCTCCTGGATGGAGGCGCCGCCTACGCCGAGCTGGGTACCGAGGAGTCGGCCGGTATCAAGCTCTTCTGTATGTCGGGCGACATTGCACTGCCCGGTGTCTACGAGGTTGAGTTTGGCGCGACGCTCGGAGAGCTCATCGCGCTGGCCGGCGGGCCCATCGAGGACATTGCCGCCATTCTGCTCGGGGGTGTGGCCGGCTCCTTCGTTGGTCCGGATCTGATGGACCTGCCGCTGACATTCGAGGACACCCGAGCGGCCGGAGTGTCTCTCGGCACGGCCGTCATCATGCCGTTCGGGGTGTCCACCGACTTCGAGGACCTGGCGATGCGGATCGCCGCCTTCTTCCGCGACGAATCGTGCGGGCAATGTGTGCCCTGTCGTGTGGGTACAGTGCGCCAGGAGGAGGCGCTCCATCGAATCGTTGCCCGGGCACCCCTCAACGGTTCGGCGGGGGAGCTCGAGCTGCTGTCCGAGATCAACGATGCTATGCGGCTCGGATCGATCTGCGGCCTGGGTCACACCGCAGGTAGCGCGCTGCGGTCCCTCATCGATCTCGGGTTGATCGGGGCGGGCGAATGAGCGACATCCAAATCACGATCGACGGCGCTCCAGTGGAGGTTCCCGAAGGGAGCTCGATCCTGGACGCCTGCCGCTCGATCGGAAAAGACCAGCCGACGCTCTGCTATCTCGAGACGCTCACTCCGGTCAACACTTGCCGGGTGTGTGTCGTCGAGGTCGGCGGTTCGCGCACTCTCGCACCGTCCTGCTCGCGAGTCGCCGAGGACGGGATGGAGGTTTCCACCGACAGCGACCCCGTTCGCCAGACCCGCAAGATGGTCTTCGAGTTCCTCGCCTCCTCGGTCGACATGTCCCTGGTCGACGCGTCGACTCGAGACTGGATGGAGCACTACGAGGTCGACCCGGCCCGCTACGGGCCGCCGGCACCCCCATCCGTCGCGGGTGAGCGAGACTCCCACCGCACCGGCCATCATCGGCTGCCCGGTTTGGGCACCGCCGAGACGGTACACCAGCCGGTCAAGGTCCACGATGAGCTGTACATTCGCGACTACGGCAAGTGCATCCTGTGCTACCGCTGTGTTGAGGCGTGCGGTCCCGACGCGCAGAACACCTTCGCGATACAGGTCGCCGGAAGGGGATTCGAGGCCAGGATCTCGACCGAGTTCGATGTCGTTCTCACGGATTCCGCCTGCGTCTACTGCGGCAACTGCATCGGCGTGTGCCCGACCGGGGCTCTGATGTTCCGCAGCGAATATGAGTTGCGTGACGCCCAACTGTGGGACGAGGAGGAGCAGACGGTGACCCGCACCGTGTGCTCCTTCTGTGGCGTCGGCTGCAACCTCGACCTCCACGTGCAGGACAACCGGATCGTCAAGGTCACCTCGCCACTGGATCACGCGACGACCTCGGGCAACCTGTGCATCAAGGGCCGCTTTGGCTACGAGTACGTCCAGGACTTGGGCGATCTCGCCACCACGCCGATCGACGTGGTGTTGGCATCCGTTCGAGCAAGCGAGCCCGGAGAACGCCGCCGCGGCCGCTAGCCGGCCGTGAGTGCCCACGGCACCTCCTTTCAAGGGCGCTCTCGTCGGAAGCCCTCAGTGGAAAAGCCCGGGACGCCCCTCGCGAGAGCAGTGTGGCGTGTTCACCAGGTTGGATCGCCGTACGGGCGTCGGGGTTCGGCCTTCCCGCCACGCCACAGCGAGTGGTTACGAACGTGGTCGGCGCCAACGACTCTACCTGCGTCTCCGAAGGTGCAGGAGTGTCGTCACCTGGTCAGTTTCGGGCGCGATCCCCTAAGATCGCACAGTGGGTTCTTTTACCTAAGTTGTAGGTTCGATCGCCACGGAGAGTGGCGATCCTGGGGATGGGGAGCATACGGACATGGCTCATGAGCGTCTGGTGACGAGGGGTAAGTTGGGGCGACGCCGGGTTGCGTTGCTCTTGGCGGTTCTGCTGGCGGTGATGCTTCCGGGCGTTTCACCGGCGATTGGGGCGCCGTCGGAGCAGAAGCTGGTCGCCATCGGGGGCGTCGCCGGGGATACCCTCGGGAATCCGGTCGCGGTCAGTCAGAATTGGCTCGCTGCCGGCATTCTCAGCGGAGCCACGGGCTATGAAGGATCCGTCTACGTCTTCAAACCGGATGGTGCAGGGGGCTGGACGGACGCCGCGAGGATCGTACCTGCCGACATTGCCGTGGGGGATTGGTTTGGTCGCTCCATCGCGATCGTCGGCAACCGTATCGTTGTCGGTTCGCCCAACGATGATGATGCCGGACATGATTCCGGTTCGGTCTACGTCTTCGAGCCCGACGGAGGGGGCGGCTGGTCCCAGGTCGCGAAGCTGACCGCGTCGGACGCGCAAATCAACGCGCACTTCGGTGACGTGGCCGCGACCGGAAACCGCATCGTGGTGGGCGCCCCGCAGCACGGCGACATCGGGAAGGTCTATGTGTTTCATCAGGATCCCGTTCATGGATGGGTCGAGACGGAAACGATGGTGCCCCCCGGAGAGTTCTTCCACCACGACTTCGGTCGGACGGTAGCGACGTTGGGAGACCGGATCGCTGTCGGTGCGCCCTCATTCGCGTTCGCCAACGATCCGGCAGCCGTTTACGTCTTCGAAAGCGACGGCTTCGGTGGCTGGCCGCTGGCGGCCACGCTGCAGGCGTCGGATGGAGCCGAGAACTGCTTTGGTGTTGAGTTGGCAATGATCACCGATGTGATTGCTGTCGGAGACCCCTGCGGATCAGACCCCGAGGCGGCCTACGTGTATCAACGGACGAGCGGGGGCACCTGGAACGAGACCCGGCTGGCACCGCCGCCCGCCAGCCCACTCGGTTTCGGTGAGGGCATCGCGCTCTCCCCGGGCCGTTTGATCGTTGGTGCCACGGGGCGTTTCGACACCGTTGGTGCTGCCCACGTGTACGCCCCTGATGGCTCCGGCGGCTGGGCCCAGGTCGCGAAACTGTCAGCTTCCGACGAAGCGCCTGGTCATTCCTTTGGGGCCAGCATCGCGATCCTCGGCGATAGCGTATTCGTCGGAGCACCTCATGACGACAGCTCCCGGGGCGCGGTCTACGTCTACGACCTCGGACCGGACCGGCCCGCCTGCACGCTGCGCGGCACCCCGGGGGATGATGTTCTGACCGGAACTTCACGAGATGACGTGATTTGTGGCCTGGGCGGCAACGACACGATCTACGGCAAGGGCGGCGACGACATCCTGCGAGGCGGCTCGGGAAGGGATCGGCTATTCGGCGGGCCCGGCGGCGATCAGATCTCGGGCGGCGGCGGAAACGACACCATCTGGGGTAATGCCGGAGACGACGTGCTGGTCGGTGGCCCCGGGGCAGACCGGATTCATCCCGGACGAGACGTGGACGTCGTGAACGGCGGCACCGGGCTGCAGGATTGGGTTGTGTACTCATCCGCTGTGCGGCGAATGGTCGTCTCACTGCGGACCGGTGTGGCCACGGGGCAAGGCCGGGACACCCTGGTGAACGTCGAAAACATCGTTGGCTCGAAGTTCAACGACAGGCTGATCGGCGACGCGTCGAGCAATCGCATCATGGGAGGCTCGGGCGCAGACAGAGTGGTTGCGCGTCAGGGTGACGACCGCATGTGGGGCCAGAGAGGACCGGACGTCCTGCTCGGGGGGCTGGGCGCGGATGTAGCCCGCGGCGGAAGCGGCGCGGACACCTGCACGGCAGAGGTTCAGTTCTCCTGCTAGGCCGCGGCTAGCCGTTCACGCCTACTCGACCAGTACTACGGCAACCACCGAAGCGCTGTGGTCTAGCCGAAAGCCGAACGTCCCGAGCCGGGGCCCGCCAGTGACGAAGTCGCTGCGCGGGTAAGGGGGCGGATCCGCGGGCGCGATTTGGTCGCCGTTTGTCGGGCGGGTTCGTCTTTGCTGGCGAAGGGAGCGGTGGTTCGAGGTGTGGTCGGGTGCTTGGGGGTGTCTCCGGGTCGGGGTCGCGTCGCTCGCGAACAGGGTCGGATCACGACTCGACAAGATTCCTGTGAATATCCCGAGATTCTTTTGTATGTCAGGCGTTTTCGGCCGTTTCTTGTCACAGGTGGTTGGCATTATGGGAACCATGTTGACCCTATCAACAGATGCCCAAGAGGTACTCGAGGAATACTCGTCGGTGGACTCTATGGAACAAGAACTAGTCCGTCTCGAAGGACTCGTATCGCGGGTGCGTTCCCGTCAGGTAGCGATCATTGAAGCCGTTGATCATCTTCAAGTCCCCCATTGGGACGGAACCCGCTCCCTGAAAGAGTGGATAGCGGGTCGATTGGATCTCCAGCCTCGCAACGCTTCGGACCTCGCGGTCTTAGCTAAGGCCGAGTCGGGACCTATTCGGGACTCAATCAAAGCCGGGATAGTTTCCGTGGATCGGGCGGCAGCTACTACCCGGCTCGCCAACACCGGGGCCGATCAGGAGGTGTTGGAGCGGGCTGAGGGGATTGCGGTGGGTCAGATCGGGCGTTTGGCGGCCCGGCATCGGCGTATGGCACCCGTAGATGAGGCTGCGGTGTTCAAGATGCGGCGGTTGTGGTTCCAACCCACATTGGCGACTGGGACTTGGACTATGCCCGGTGGCGACATGGAGGCATTTATCACCGCGATTGACTCCAGGGCTGATGAGATCATTGACCCCGACGATCCCAATCGGCCGGCTCTTGAGCAACGCCGTCTAGATGCTTTGGTTTCGTTGGCGTTGGACGCCACTGTCCCGGTTCCCCAGGGGACCGTGACCGTGGCGCCGCGGCGGTTGAAGGCTCACATCTTCATAGACGCCGACCAATGCCACCGCACCGGTGGTGAGGCCGGGGCTATCACGAAGTCGGGGCTCAAGGTCGGGCCTAACACCCTCGATGAGATCCTCTGTAGTGGGGAGACCGAAACCACCCTCATTGACATAGACGGCTTGAAGGCAGTGCCGACTGATGGGGACCGCATACCGAACCGCCTGAGGGACTATGTGTTCTTCAGAGACGGGGCCTGCACAGCAGATGGGTGTAGCAGCCGTTACCGGCTTGAACCGCACCACATCACACCCCGCAGCAAAGGTGGTAGCCATGATCCCGACGGGCTCACATTG
>CAMYIJ010000068.1:0-20432 GCA_947258375.1 uncultured Acidimicrobiaceae bacterium | reverse complement strand
TCGCCCCCGGCGTCACCCGAGCCCCACCCCCCAACTAGAGGCACACCCCCTCAACCCAGTTCGACGACTGCCGAGACCACTTCATCGAACCAGGCCGAACCAACCCAGTCCCAAACCAAGCTGAACGACTTGACGGCGAACCGTTGACGTCCGAGCCTTCGCGCGCGCCCTCAACGAGTCGCTCGGTCGAAGCGATGCGGCAAGCCGTGGCCGCAGACGAGAGCGACACGAACCACACCGATTGCTGAATCTGGTCCACCAACGCCACTCCCGCCGAACCATCGCGCGCCGCACCCCCGCGCTTGGCCTCGACCGCTGGTCACCACACCTCGTGTCTCATCGGGCGCCAGCGGCCTGGGCACTCGTCCCTAGCAAGTGTGAACAACGTCTGTGGGCAGCACACCTAGGCGTCCGGGGCTTCATCGACGACTTCCACGGTGATTTCGAAAACGTCCACCCTCTCACCGTTGGCGAGCATCTCCAGCCGCAAGGGGGACTCGCCAAGGCCCACCGCCTCGAACGTGATTCTCCACAGGGGCAGGAAGTGCCACGGCTTGTCGCGATCGGACGTGTCCCAATCCCCGAGCGGGCGAGTCGGGTCGGGCGCAGTCGCCAGATGGGAAAGTACCGCCGGGTCGATGTCGGCAATCCGCCAGGATGCTTCCGGGTGCATCGCGTTGGCCGACAGCGTCACATCGAGGTTTTCGCCGACGCCGAACACCTGGTGAGACTCATTCTCGAAGACGGGAATGAACAGATCCGGATCGCGGTCTCCCAGCCCACACCGATTGGCTGCAATACCGATGTCACCATCGCAGGCGTCTTCAACCACTCGGATCGTGTACTCGCACACGTCGACGACCTCGCCGTCCACCGTGAGCTCGAAGCTCAGCGGCGATTCCCCCAGCATCGTTCCGGTGAATCGAAACGCGGAGTGTGCCAGGAAGGGCTCCTCGTCCAGGCCGGCTGGGCACGGGTTCTCGTCTGTCGGCTCCCAGCAGTTGGACGTGATGTGGTCCGACCCTTCGAATTCGATCAACCGGGGGTCGAATTCGGCGAGCTGCCACTGCACATCCGCGTAGAGCGGCTTGGCAATGAGGTCGACTGTGAACTCCTCGTCGGGTTCCACGTTCACCAGCCATCCGTGGTCGAATCCGTCCAACTCCAGGGGGGCGTTGAGAAAGTCCTGTCCCAGGCAGGCGGTCAGCAGTCCGGCGAGGATGATCACGACGGCCGCCATGCGACAACGAGAGCTCGTCTGGAAGTCGCTCACGGAACCTCCTTTCGAGAACACCTCAATCGTACGCTTCACCAGGCCTCAGTGGGAGCGGCCCGGCGGTATCTACTCGACCAGTAGATCAACAACCAGGGCCGAGTGATCGGAGCCTTTGATGCGAACGGTGTGGGTGCTCACCGGCACGACGCCCTCGACGAAGGCGTGATCGATGCGCAGCAGCCGCGGCATTCTCGGGACCGGCGCCCAGGTGCGCCGGGCGGTGCCGGCGGCCGCGGCGGCATCCTGGAGCTGGGCAGCGAGGCGTCGATAGGATCGCCACGCGGGTGACGAGTTCATGTCGCCGAGCACGACCCGGGCTGTTCGTTTGGCGGCGACATAGTCGAGGATGTCGCTGACCTGGCCTTTCCGGTTCTGGAGCGTCTCCCGCCATGGTCGCATCAGCGGATTCTGGATGTGCACGTTGATTACCTCGAGGTCCCGGTCGAGCTGCGGCCAATCGGCTCCGCGCAGCAACCCTTTCCACCCGTCGCGGTGGACCATCTCGAAGCGTTCGACATCGATCGGGTGACGGGCCGCGATACCCATCCCGTGGTAGTCGCGGCGCGGGTCCAGGGTGGCATGAGCGAAGTGGCGGCGGACGATTCGCGCCTGGGCCGGCGCCAGCTCCTGAAAGACCGCCACGTCGGGTTCCTCGCGTTCGAGCATCCGGCGAAGTGAGCCGATAGCGGCCCGGCCATTGAGGAGATTCGCTGTCACGACTCGAACGATCTTGTCCACCACGGCGTACAGCCTATCGCCACAATGACGGCGCGCGGCCTGCGGGGCGTCGTTAGAGTCAGTACTTCAAGATTCGTTCGAACTTTCCGATGGACCCATCAGGAGTTCACGGGAAGACAGACGCAACGGAGTGTGCAATGCGATTGACAACGGCGATGTTGGCCGATGCGGCCCAGGTGCAAGGCGGCAAGCTGTTTGTGTTGGGTGGTGGGTTCGACACGATCAGCGCACGATCGTTTCCGGTGGTACATCGCAGCCTCAGCGTGGCGCTGGTCGCCGAGATCCAGCCGGATGAGCGGCACCGTGACCTCGAAATCGAAATCGTGTTGATGGATGAAGATGGAGCCGAGATAGGCGTTCAGGCCAAGGGCAAGCTTCGAGTGGGCGCCCCGCCGAACCTACCTCCGGGTTCAACCAGCATCGTTCCGATCGTCAGCCCCTTCTACAACGTGAAGTTTCCCGAGGCCAAGGGTTATGTGTTCCACGTCGGGTACGAAGGCGAGGAACTGGCCCGGGTGCGGTTCCGCGTAGTCGAGATTGACTGACAAGACCGACGACCCGGGCGGCGCCGGCAGCGCCGTGCTGACGCTTCCCAACTTGATCTCCCTCATACGGTTGGCACTGATTCCGGTGCTGTGGTGGTGGATGGCCACCAACCATGTCGCCGCCGCCGGCTGGCTGCTTGGTGTTATCGGGAGCACCGACTGGATCGACGGCTATCTGGCGCGTCGACTGAATCAGGTGAGCGAGGTAGGCAAGTTTCTCGATCCACTGGCGGATCGGCTGGCCGTCGCCGCGGCCGTCATCGGAGGATTGGTGTTCGACATCCTTCCACCGTGGTTTGCCTGGGCCATCATCGCCCGGGAAGCCATCATCGGCCTCGGGGCCCTCATCATCGGGCTGCGGGCCCGTACCAAGCTCGCCGTGCGGCAGCTCGGCAAGGTTGCCACGGCTCTCCTCTACTTTGCCATCGCCTTCTACTTCGTCGGAAAGGGCGCACCCTTCGATCCACTCGTCTGGGCGGCGTGGTTGTGCGGTATTCCGGGCCTGGTCTTCTACTACATCGTTGGTGTGCAGTACTTCCAGGACGCCCTCCGGGCAGTCCGATCCGCGGATGCGTAGCGGATTAGAGTGATCGGGCAGAGTCCTCGAGAGGAGCCCCGGCATTGAATATCCCTGAAGATCTCCTATACGCCCAGAACCACGAGTGGGTCCGTCGCCAGGACGACGGCACCATTCGTGTTGGTATCTCAGACTTCGCCCAGGACGCGCTGGGAGACGTCGTGTTCGTCGACCTTCCCGACGTCGGGCGCGACATCGGTTCGGGGGAGCCGTTTGGCGAGATCGAATCGACAAAGTCCGTCTCCGACCTGTACTCACCGACGAACGGTGAGATCGTGGAAGTCAACGAGGAACTCGAGGATCAACCGGAGCTGGTCAATCAAGACCCCTACGGCGAGGGTTGGATGATTGTGCTGCGTCCGACGCCCGACGCCTCCCTGGACGACCTGATGGATGCCGCCGCGTATGCCGAGCACATCGCGGAGTAAGTCTCAACCAATAGTTGAAGGTCCCGGGCTACCATTGCCGCATGGACACTGACCGGGTTCCGGACAACGGTGACGAGGGAGCGATGCTGGCGGCCGATATCGCCGGCGTTGATCAGGACTCGACCGCGGCATTTCGCCCGGTGCGGCGTCCCGAGACCGGCGAAGATGTCCCCCGCGTCGCCGGGAAGTTTCGCTATGCACTAGTGGTTGAGGGTGGGCCCCAGACGGGTTTGACGTATGTGCTCGGTGATGGCGAAACCGCCGCCGGGCGCGGCGCCGACGCCGACATCTTTCTCGAGGATGTCACCGTCTCGCGGCATCATGCCGTGTTTTCGGTCGATGGTGAGGGCCTCACCGTCACCGATTTGAAATCGACGAACGGAACCTACGTCAACGGGCGGCGCCATGAGACGGCGGCGCTTGCTCCCGGTGACGAGGTGATGCTGGGCAAATTCCATCTCATCGTGGTTGTCGGCGATGTGTAGGTCTTCCGAGGGTGCTGCCCGCCGGCTGGGCCGATGATGCCCGCCTCGTCGCCTCGCAGCGCCGCCCAGGCCTCCCGCCGGGAACAGCAGAGTATCGGTGAAGTCATCACCGGACTGCGTTCCGAGTTTCCCGAGCTGACCGTCTCCAAGATTCGTTTTCTCGAGGGCCAGGGCCTCATCGAACCGCAGCGGAGCGCTTCGGGCTACCGACTCTTCTCCGAAGAGGACATCAAGCGGATTACCTTCATCTTGCGTGAACAGCGTGACAACTACCTGCCGCTGAAGGTCATCAAGTCTCGGTTGGCGGCCTGGGACCGCGGCGACGATCCGCCTGATGTGACCTCTTCGGGACCGGCTCCCGAAACCTATTTCGCCTCGTCCGGGATCTCGATGACCGTGGAGGAACTCGGCAAAGCGGCCGGCTTGTCTTCGCGCCATCTCAAGGAGCTCATTGATCACGGGGTGCTGACGCCTATGGAGCTGCCCGACGGCACCCGGGTGTTTCGCGACGAGGATCTGGCGACCGCCCAGGCGGCGCGCCGCCTGATCCGGCAGGGCCTCGAGGGACGTCACCTGCGCGCCATCCGGCTGGCGGCCGATCGTGAAGTGGAACTGCTTCACCAACTGGTGGCGCCGCTGCTGCGCCACCGCAATCCCGACAATCGTCGCCGCGCCGGCGAGATCCTGGCCGACACTGCGCATGCCGGAGCGCAGCTCGGCGAGTCGATAGTCCGGTCGCGTATCCGCCGGCTGCTGGAGCGTTAGATGGAGCGGATTCGTCTCATGGCGGCATGCGCGCTCGTTGCCGCACTACCGCCGGGCGGGCTTCCGATCTCGGAGGAGGTTCCCGAGCCGCCGACCCTCACCGCCGAATCCTGGGTGTTGTACGACGCCGACGCCGATGTTGTGCTCGCCTCGAAGAATGCCGACGTGGAGCGCCCCATGGCGTCCGTCACCAAGATCATGACGGCACTCGTCGTGCGGGACAATACCGAACTCGACGAATCGTTCCGGATCACCGAGTTTGCGGCCGCGACGGGTGAGGCGGAGATCGGGATCGCTCCCGGCGAGCTCTGGACAGTCGAAGACTTGCTGCTGGCGGTCATGGTGCGCTCGGGCAACGATGCCGCGGTCGCTCTCGCCGAGTACGTCGGTGGATCGATAGAGGGCTTCGCTGAGATGATGAACGACAAGGCCGCGGCGCTCGGGCTCGAGCACACTCAGTTCGTGAATCCCCATGGCCTGGATGCTCCGGGGCATTACACGACGGCCAACGATCTGGTCGTGATGGCGACGGCGCTTCTGGAAGACCCGGTGCTGGCCCAGATGGCACGCACCCGATTCGCGAAGTTCTGGCCCGATCCGGCCGGCGTGGATCGCAAGGCTCGCTCCACCAACAAGCTGCTCGGCGTCTTTCCGGGTGTCATCGGGCTCAAGACTGGATACACCAACCAGGCAGGCCTCGTCCTGGTGTCGGCCTTCCAGCACGGTGACCGCACTCTCATCGGGGTCGTGATGAAGTCCGAGGGCCACTTCGACGACACTCGAGAACTGCTCGATTGGGGTGCGCACACGATCACGCTGAACGACCTGCTGCTCGCCCCGCTGGTCGCCGACCAGGGCGGTGGCGGACAGCCGGGTTCCGTCCGCCTTTCCCCGCTGGAGCGTGCCCGCCTGCTCGGCGTCACCGATCTCACCGACGGCAGCTTCGCACTCACGGATCCGAGGGCCTCGGGTCTGGCGGGTCGTATCGAGACGTGGTTGCGCAGCCAGTTGCCGACAACACTCGGAGGAGATTGATGGCAGATTTTGTAGAGGTGGCCAGCGCCGACGATCTTGCCAGGCGAGTTGCGGAACTCGGGGAACAGATCAGTGCCGACTACGCCGGTCGGGAACCGGTCATGATCGGAGTGTTGAACGGCTGTGTTCCGTTCTTCGCCGACCTGGTGCGGGCCATGTCGATTGACCTGGCGGTCGATTTCCTGTCGTTGACGCGGTTCGATGGAAGCGGCCGGGTTGGTATGGCACTGGACGCCGGCGTTCCCCTCGGCGGCCGCGATGTGATCCTCGTGGAGGACATCGTCGACACGGGTCTGACCCTGGTGACTCTACGCAAAGTCCTCGAGCTTCACGGGCTTGCGTCGCTCGCCACGGTTGCGCTGCTCGACAAGGCGCCCCGTCGGATTGTCGAAGTTCCGCTCGAGTATCGAGGTTTTGAGGTCGGAGACGAGTTTCTCATCGGGTATGGACTCGACTGGAACCACCTGTACCGCAATGCCAGAAGCCTTTGGGCGGTAATGGATCTGTCGGTTCTGCAGGGTGATGTCGATGCGTTCGCCCCGTACGCATATCCGGCGACCGTTTAGCTGCCGAGCCCTAATCGCAGCCACAGTGATAGGCTGGCCGTATGACGGATCTCGTACCGATGGATCTTGTAGGCGTCAAGATCGAGCTGCCGACGAACACTCCGATTCTGCTTCTGAAGGAGGCGTCGGGAACACGCTACCTGCCGATATGGATCGGCCCGGGTGAGGCGACCGCAATCGCTCGAGCCATGGACGGCGTTGAGTTGCCGCGACCGCTGACGCACGATCTGTTGAAGCTGGTCACCGAGTCGCTTGGCGCCAAGATCGACCGCGTCGTTGTCACGAACCTCGAGGAGGGCACCTTCTTTGCGGATCTGATAATGACTCGCGATGGGGAAGAGGTCACTGTGAGCTCACGACCCTCGGACGCCATAGCTCTGGCCGCCAGGACAGAGGCGCCGGTCTTTGCCGCCCGCGAAGTCGTCGACGAGGCCGGGCTCGAGATTCAATTCGACGGCCAGGAAGAGGAGATAGAGCGCTTCCGCGAATTCCTCGACGAAGTGGTCCCCGAAGACTTCGAAGGCCACATCTCCTAGCTATCCGGTCAGCCATCCCGAGCGGCGCTTGCGAGGGGAGGAGACACTATCTGTCTCTCCCCCCGTTTGACGACGGAGTCGGCAAACATTTGGGGGGAGTGCCGAGCTTGCGAGGCGAGGGGGGTAGCAGAGGCGCGAGACCAGCGTCTGACGCGGCCCCAATGCTCCCGCCCGGAGCGGCATTCAACGGGGGAGGAGACAGGCAAGAATGGAGCGGGATCCCGTAGCGGCTATGCGGGCGGCGTCGCCGGGGGCGCGGACGGCCAGCGCCGAAATCCCGCTGAGCAGATGCTGGACCAGCACCGTGTCCCACTCCGGCACCAGGTCGGCTCGAAACTCTCCCGATTCGATGCCCTCCGCGAGTATGTCGCGGATGTGAGCGCTGATCATTTCCCCGTATTCGCTGAGAGTGGCGCGGGTGCCTGCGGCCAAGGCGTATTGAATGTCGAGGTGGTGTCCGGCATGGGCGCCGACAGATACGACATGCCTAACAAGCTGATCGAGCTTGCCTTCGAGGGAGTCCGCTGTGGCCAACGCCGACTCGAGCAGCTCAATGCTGTCGCGGTTGTGCCGCGTGATCGCGGTGGCGACGATGCTGTCGATGTTGGGGTAGTGGTTGTAGAGGGTCTGGCGGGCAACACCGGCGGCCTCGGCGATCCCCGACATCGTGACCCCTCCCAGGCCATGCTCATTGATCAATGCCAGCGCGGCACCGATGATGCGATCCTCCGACGAGCCGGTCTCCAGCGATGCATCCATTGCGCTCAGTCGATCTTGCGGTAGAGCCGCATCGACAGCGGGCCGAAGACGATCAGCAGCACCGCGATCCATGCTGCAGTGAGCATGATGTCGTTACCGGCGGGGGCGCCGCCGGCTAGCGCCCGTACGGCATCCGATGCCACCGATATCGGCTGATGTTTGACGAACGGCTGCAGCCAGCCGGGCATTGTCTCGGCCGGCGAGAACGCGGTGCTGGCGAGCATCAGCGGAAAGAGCCAGAACATCGAGAGCATGCCGACCATGTCGGGCTGTCTGATCTTGGCGGCGATGGCGGCGCCGAGCCACGAGAAGCCGTAGCCGACCGCCGTTGCCAGGGCGATGGCGGCGACTGCTCCGCCGAATGACGCGAAGCGGTAGCCCATCAGCAGGGCCAGGAGCGCTACGAGGATCAGACCGGCCACATTGCGCATCGCATCGGCAATGGTGCGTCCGGTGATGACGGCGAGTTGGCTCATCGGTAGCGAGCGGAAACGATCTGTCACACCCTCCGCCAGATCGGCGGCCAGCCCCAGGCTCGTCTGCTGGGCACCCTGGAGCGCCGTGATGACAAACACGCCGGGGACCAGAAACGTCAGGTAGTCAACACCGGCGCCGGCCCCTATCGATCCGCCGAATACGTAGTTGAACAGGACGAGGAAGAACACTCCCATGACGACGGCAAACGCCAGCATCTCGGGTTGGCGAGTGGTGCGAATCACGTCGCGCCACAACACCGAGCCCGTGTCCTGGATCGCACGCCGCAGCCTGAGACCCGGACTCGGATCGATGATGAGGTCGGGCAGAGAATCTCGAGTTGTCGTGGTGGTCATCGTCATGCCGCTCCCTCCTCGGTGTCGACGGCGAGAGATCCTGTAAGTACGAGAAAGACGTCATCGAGGGTTGGGCGCCGTAGCTGGAAGTCCGTGATCGCGACCCCTCCATCCTGGATTGCCCGCAGCAGTTCGAGTGAGCGGGAGGCGCCGTCGCCGACAGGAATGCCGACGCGCCGGCCGGCAACGTCGGCGGCGACCCCATCGATCTCACCGATCACGGAAAGGACCGTCGCCACATCGTCCTCGGTGGCGACGCGGACCTCGAGGACGTCCCGGTTCAGTTGCCTCTTCAGAGTCTCCGGCGTCCCGGACGCCACGACCTTCCCGTGGTCGATGATGAGAATGTCGTCGGCGAGGCGGTCGGCTTCCTCGAGATACTGGGTGGTCAGCACGATCGCCGTTCCCTGCGCAGCGAGCATGGAGATGGCATCCCAGAGGTCGGCCCGGCTACGGGGGTCCAGGCCCGTCGTCGGCTCGTCGAGGAACAGCGCCAGGGGATTGGCGATGAGAGCCGCCACCACATCAAGCCGGCGCCGCTCGCCCCCCGAGTATGTGCCCGCCGGCCGATCGGCGAACTCAGCCATATCGAACTGCTCGATGAGGTCCTCCACCCGCCGTCTTCGTTCGTGGCGCGGGATCTTGTAGAGCCGGCCGAACAGCTCCAGGTTCTCGCGAGCCGTCAGCTTCTCATCGACGGCCGCGGATTGACCCGCCAGACCGATCAGCTGGCGCACTTCGTTGGGCCGCGTTGTGACATCGAACCCGCTAACGGCCGCCGATCCCTCGTCGAGCGTGGTCAGCGTTGTCATCATCTTGATGGCGGTGGTCTTGCCGGCGCCGTTGGGGCCGAGCAGCCCGACCACCTGCCCCGCGTTGACCGAGAGGCTCAGGTCGCTGAGAGCCTGCACGTCACCAAACGACTTCGTTAGACCCCGCGCTTCGATCACCGGGGGAGAGGATTCTGTTGTCGTCACTCTTCCATCCTGTTAGACAATATGTCCAATATAGTAGACATAGTGTCTAGAGGCGAAACCGGGGCTGCGACGAGTTTTGGCGAAGCCGGAACTCGCAAGGAACGGCGAAGGCGTCCCCTATCTCGCTCCTTCGCCCTACGAGTTTTGGCTATGCCAAAACTCGCAACGAACGCCGCAGGCGTTCGCGTTATCCACAGGGTTGTTGACAAGTACGTCTTGAGGACCTTTACTTCCAAGCCGGTAGTTCGACGGGCGGAATTACGTCGGTGTAAGCTACAAACGAATCGGAGGCCCCGTGAGCGAGCAGAACGAAAAACCGGGGGACGTGGTTGCAGGCTATCGCGCACCTCAGGTGTGCGGTCTCGTCGGCATCACGTACCGCCAACTGGACTACTGGGCACGCACCGGGCTCATCCGGCCGTCGGTCCAGTCGGCCGCAGGCTCCGGTTCTCAGCGTCTTTACAGCTTCGGCGACCTTGTCCAGCTCAAGGTCGTCAAACGGCTTCTCGACGCCGGCATGAGCCTCAAGCGAATCCGCACCGCGGTCGAGATCCTGCGCCAGCAACTCCAGAGCAACAACCCCCTGAGTGATGTGACGCTGCTCTCGGACGGCGCCACCATCTACGCCGCACACAGTCCCGACGAGGTCGTCGATGTGTTCAAGCGCGGCCAGGGCGTCTTTGGAATCGCCGTCGGACCCGTCGAAGAAGAATTGGTCGGGGAGCTGC
This sequence comes from uncultured Acidimicrobiaceae bacterium, assembly GCA_947258375.1. Taxonomy (GTDB): domain Bacteria; phylum Actinomycetota; class Acidimicrobiia; order Spongiisociales; family UBA5794; genus JAHEJX01. The sequence continues at coordinate 10,187 of CAMYIJ010000068.1, read as the reverse complement.
ACGTCCTCGAACCGGAAGTCATCCACCTCGACACAGCCCGCCAAGCGGAGGCCACAGCCAACTGAGCGAGCCACTCGACTTCGAAAGTCCCGCCGACCACGTCGTTTTCGCTCATGAGAGTGAGCGCCAGTTCGCGCGGCTTCTGGATTTCTACGACGTGCCGTGGGAATACGAGCCGCGGGAGTTCGCGGTCGATTGGGACGAAGACGGCCAACCGGTCAAGTTCTTCCGGCCCGACTTCTATTTGCCGGACGAGGACCAGTTCATCGAAATCACAACGATGAACCAGAAGCTCGTAACCAAGAAGAACCGGAAGGTCCGAAGGCTGCGTGAGCTGTATCCCGACATCAACTGCAAGATCTTCTACCAGCGTGACTACATGAGTCTGCTCGTGAAGTACGGCCTGGAGGAAGCGATCGACGACTCCGACCTCGCGGCGCCGATTCGGATTCCCGGGCCGCCGCAGCTGGTCGATCTCGGTCTCGACGACGATCAGCAAGCCGCCGGCTGACCCCGAGGCCGCGCCGCAGTTAGGCTCGCGTAACTAGTTCTTCGTCGAGCGAGGATGCGATGCCGACAACACCGATCAGAGCCAATCACGAGGCGCTTGGTGCCCGCTTCACCGACTTCGGCGGCTGGGAGATGCCGCTGCAGTACGAGGGCGTCATTGCAGAGCACACTGCGGTGCGCTCAGGTGTCGGGATCTTCGACGTCACCCACCTCGGCCGATTTGAAGTGTCGGGACCCGGCGGTATGGCACTCCTGCAGCAGATGCTCTGCAACGACATCGGTACGGTCGAACCCGGCCGCGCCCAGTACACGATGGCGTTGACGGAACAGGGTGGTGTCGAGGACGACATCATCGTCTGGTGGGTCGATCCCGAGCGCTTCTGGGTGTTGCCCAACGGCGTCAACTTCACCGAGATGATGGAGCGTTTCGCGGCCAACGCGGCGCCCGGGACGCTCGTGCGTCCGCTGCGGGAGCAGACGGTCTTGCTCGCTGTGCAGGGTCCCGAGGCGCCGGGCTTGATCGAATCCGTGCTGGGAAGTGCCCCGGGGCGTTTCCGAGTCGCTCGCGGCAATTGGGGGACCGACTGGTATGTCGCGGCGGGCACCGGCTACACCGGAGAACGTGGCGGTGAGATCTGTGTCGCGGAAGCTGATGGGCCCGCACTCTGGGATGCCTTTGTCGCCGCCGGAGCCGTACCTTGCGGCCTGGGCGCCCGCGACACGCTCCGGCTCGAGATGGGATACCCGCTGTGGGGCCAGGATCTGGACGAGACGATCACGCCACTCGAAGCCGACCTGGAGTGGGTGGTCGATTGGGACCACGAGTTTGTCGGCCGAGCCGCTTTGGCGGCCCAACGAGATCGGGGACTCGACAAGCAGCTCGTCGGGTTCACCGTTGCCGGCCGGCGGCCGCCGCGGCCCGGGTACGAACTCCGTGCCGGCGCATCCACCGGAGAGATCTCTTCGGGCAACTACAGCCCAGTGTTGGGATACGGCATCGGTATGGGGTTCCTGTCGCCGCCGATCACGAACGGCGCCGAACTGGAGGTGTCGATGCGGGGCACCTGGACGCCGGCGCAGGTCGTCAATCCACCGTTCGTGAAGAAGTGACCTCCGACCGTTTGATCTTCGGTGTCGACGTCGGCGGCTCGGGTATAAAGGGTGCCCCGGTCGATCCGGTCAGCGGGGAGTTGACCACGAAGCGCCATCGGATTCCCACCCCGCAGCCGTCGACCCCGGACGCCGTGGCCGCCACCGTCAACGAGATCGTTCGCCACTTCGCGTGGAGCGGCCCCGTCGGCGTGGCGGTTCCTGCCGTGGTTCAAGCGGGGGTGGTGTCCACCGCAGCAAACATCGATGACGCCTGGATTGGAACCGACGCCCGGGAGCTTCTTTCGGCCACCACGGGCCAAGCGGTTCGTGTGCTCAACGATGCAGATGCCGCCGGGATCGCCGAGGTGCGTTACGGCGTGGCCGCAGGTGTTCCCGGACTGATTGTCCTGCTGACGTTCGGAACGGGAATTGGAAGCGCCGCCGTCTACAACGGCCGCCTCATTCCGAACACAGAGCTAGGCCACCTCCAGTTCAAAGGAATGGATGCCGAGGACTACGCGGCCGCCCGGCTTGTAGAACGCGACGAAATGGACCTCGAGGTCTGGTCACGGCGCGTCGGCGAGTACCTTCGCTACCTCGAGAGGGTGTTGACACCGGATCTCTTCGTCTTCGGCGGCGGGATATCGAAGCGGTTCGCGGAGATCTCCTCATGGCTGGATGTGGCGACTCCAGTGATTGCCGCGGAGTTGCGCAACAATGCCGGCATCGTCGGCGCAGCCCTTGCGGGCGTAGATACTGATGGGGGAGCCGACGAGCAGTCTGAATCGAGGGAGAACCGGTGAGCACGACAGGCAAACACACCATGACGGACGGGACCTCACTGTTCACCCGTGCCTGGCCCCATGAAGACCCGATCGGAACCGTGCTGCTCGTTCACGGCGTCTCGGAGCACACCGGACGCTGGAACCACGTAGCCGACTTTCTCGTGACGGAAGGCTTCGAGGTGTTCGGTTTCGACCAGCGTGCCCACGGCGAGTCCGGCGACGGGATTCTCGACATCGAGGACTTCACCCTCTTCGTCGACGACGTGGCCGACATGATGGCAGCGGTGCGCACCGAGGGGCGGCCCCTCATTCTGTACGGGCACTCGATGGGTGGGTTGATATCGGTGCTCCACGCGGTGTCGGCCCATCCCGAGCCCGACCTCATCGTGCTCTCGGCGCCGGCGCTCGTGGCCGACGTGCCGGCTCCGTTACGATTGGCGGCCAAGGTCCTCGGCCGGTTCGCTCCCAAGCTGGCCATTGCTTCTGCCGTCGAGAAGGCGCACCTCTCGCGAGATCCGGACGTCGGTGAGGCCTACGTGAACGACCCACTGGTGTACCTCAAGGGAACCACCCGGTTCGGGCGCCTGCTCTTCGCGGCGATGGATAGGGCACGGGGTGCCATTGCCCGCATCAAGACGCCGACCCTCGTCGTTCACGGTGCCGACGACGAGTTGGTCCCACCGCGAGCCTCAGCAGCTCTGGCGGGAGTGGAGGCGGTAGAGCGCCGGGTGTTCCCGGGCTTGCGTCATGAGATGCACAACGAGCCGGAGTCGGCAGAAGTGCTCGGGTTCATCTCACGCTGGGTGAAAGCTCACCTCAAGTAGTCGCGGTGTAGGCCGCCACGACGACGTCGTCGATCAGGCGCTGCCGATCCTCCCAGTCACCAAAACCGGCCCGGAGCGTGTCGACTGTGATCGCGCAGATATCCTCCGCCGTGAGGTCGAAGGCCTCGACGGCCGCCATCACCTCACTGGACATTGACACCCGGCTCATGAGCCTGTTGTCGGTGTTGATCGAAACGTTGAAGCCTGCGCGGTACAGCATGCCGAAGGGATGCGCCGCGACGTCTGGAGCCAGCCCGGTGTGGATGTTCGAGCACACGGCGACCTCGAGAGGTATGCGCTGGTCGCGGACCCTGGTGGCCAGAGAGCCGAGAGCCGTGATCTCTCCTCCGTCGACTTTGCAGTCGTCGATGATCCGGACCCCATGGCCGAGCCGCTGCGCACCACCCTTACCCAGGGCCGCCGCGATCGACTCTGTGCCGGCGGCCTCTCCAGCGTGGAGCGTTATCCCCAAGCCGTGCTCGCGGGCGCGGTTCAGTGCCGGAAGATGGTCGTCGGGCGGGTGGCCGATCTCCCGACCGGCCAGGTCGAAGCCGACGACACCTTCCCCGACGTACCGCGCCGCCGCAGCAGCAACGTCGTCGGAGTCGTGATCCTGGCGAATGGCGCTGATGATCAGGCCAAAGACGAGGCCGGTCTCAGTTGCCGCCCCGCGCAGGCCCAGGAGTGCCGACTCGATCGCATCCTCACGGCTCAAGCCCTGCTCGGTGAGAAGGCTCGGCCCGAAGCGCAACTCCGCGTAGACCACTCCGTCGCGATGATGATCGATCCCCGCCTCGTACGCCACCCGCTCGATCGCCTCCGCGGTCTGCATGACCCCAACCGTGTGGGCGAACGATTCCAGGTAGACCCGCAGGGATCCCGATCCACCCTGGAACATCGCCTCGGACAACTCGTCAGGGTCGGTCGAAGGAAGGGCCGAATACCCTGAGGCCGCGGCGAGTTCGATCATCGTTTCGAGGCGGAGTCCTCCATCGAGATGATCATGAAGAACTGCCTTGGGCAGCTCGCGGGCCGCCTCGAGATCCATAACGCAAGTGTAGCCCGCCATACTTTGATCCTTCGAAAGCCGGAGGGGGGTCGGTACGCTTGTGGCCGTGGAATCACCTGGTCCGGCGGCTACGACCCAACCGCGGCGTTTCCGGCTCCTCGGCGATGCCGGAGACGGGATGCCGCCGTGGATGGGCCGACTGGTCCGTGACGTGGTACTTCTGATTGTCCTGGGGTACATAGGTTTCAACCTGCTCAAGACGCTGCGCGGCTTTCTCGTTCTCCTCCTGATATCCGCATTCCTGGCCATTGCCCTCGAGCCCGCGGTGGCGTTCCTGGCGAACCGCGGCTGGCGCCGCGGCCTGGCGACCGCCCTCATCTTCTTCCTCGTTTTCGTGGTGGGGGCGATCTTCATAGCGTCGATGGTGCCGCTGGTGGTAGACCAGATCAGCAACCTGATCAACGAGGCGCCGAGATATCTCGATCAGCTTTCGGATTTCCTGGCGAACTTCGGCATCGACTTCTCAGGCGAGGCGCTCACCTCGGCGATCAACTCGGCGGACAACTCGTTGCAGTCACTGGCGACCGACCTGGCCGGCAACGCGTTCGGGGTCGGGTCGGCTCTGCTCGGCACCATATTCCAGGGTCTCACGGTCCTGTTGTTCACCTTCTACCTCACCGCCGACGCCCCCAAGCTGCGCCGCACGATGCTCTCTGTTCTCGACCGGGAACGCCAGGAAGAAGTGCTGCGAATCATCGAGATCGCCATCGAGAAGACCGGTGGCTATTTCTACTCTCGAGCCCTTCTGGCGGCGGTCGCCGCGTTCATCACGTGGCTGGCTCTGACAGCGATAGAAGTGCCGTTCGCCGCCCCCCTGGCGATCTGGGTGGGCGTCCTGTCCCAGTTCGTGCCGGTCTTTGGGACGTATCTCGGCGGCGTCCTTCCGGTGCTTATTGCATTGCTCGAGGATCCTGCCAAGGCGGTCTGGGTCGTCGGCTTCATCATTGCCTACCAGCAGATCGAAAACTACGTCATCGGTCCCCGCATCACTGCTCGCACCATGTCGCTGCACCCGGCGGTCGCGTTCGGCTCGGCCATCATCGGAGGAACGTTGCTCGGCGCGGCCGGCACGCTGATGGCGCTGCCCGCCGCGGCGACGGTTCAGGCTTTTGTCTCGACCTACTTCCACCGCCACGAACTCGTCGATACCAAGCTGTTCGCAGAGCGCGATCCGGCGCGCTCGCGAGCGCGCAATCCGGCGCTGTCCAAAGGGGCAACCCCCACGGAGCAGGAGAAGCCCGACAGCTCGGAGGGTTAGGAGTACCGTCCCGCGACGTTGGTGACACCCGAGGGCATTGGCGAGCCTGCTTGTCATCCTCGGTCAGCCGCTCACTGCACATGGCTCCACCCGGAGGGGGGAGACCGGCCCGCAGGGCCAGAAGAGGGGGGCGCCAGCTCGAGGTGGCGCCCGGTTCACAGGATCTGTTGCCCGTGGGGCTCGAACCACCTCGGAAGCGGGAGCAAGCTCTGAGGATGCGCCCCTCTAACTCCATCGGCGCCCTGGCGGGGCGCCTCGCAGGGACCTTCTCCCCTCCGCTCCTCCGGGGAGACACACACGCGGACCCACACGGATCGTTGGACTTGGAGCAGTATCGACCAATCGCGGTGCCGAGACATCGCGACTGCCGACCGGTACCTACGATGTACCCATGGAAAACTCACTGGCCGGGAAACTTCTCGTCGCCAATCCGCTGATGGGCGACCCCAATTTCGCTCGCTCGGTCGTGCTCGTGGTCGAGGACAATGAGGAAGGCAGCATGGGGCTCGTTCTCAACCGGGCATCGGAGGAGCCGGTCGATCACTACTTGCCCATGTGGTCGGATACGGTGGCGCCACCCCACGTGATCTTCGTCGGAGGGCCGGTGATGACGGACGTTGCGATCGGCGTCGGTGCCGGGCCCACGGTTCCGATGGATGATTGGTCGCCGATCGTCGGCGACGTATCTCTCATCGACGTGGCTTTCGGCCCCGACCATTGGGGAGGAATGAACGCGGCTCGCGTCTTTGCCGGCTACTCGGGCTGGGTGCCGGGGCAATTGCTCGCAGAGTTATCCATTCAATCGTGGATCATCTGCGATGCCGAGCCCGCCGACGCCTTCGACCCGGAACCCGAAACGCTGTGGAACCGGGTGCTGGCCCGGCAACCCGGACGCCTCTCGCTGTATGCCCGCTTCCCGGAAGATCTGCGGAGCAATTGAGCGAGTTTGGCCGGACGGCGCCACTAGATTCCCGTTCGTGACCACAACCGTCCCGAAACTGCGCAGGGCCATCAAACGGCAGGCTCCCGGACTCGCCGTCGAACGCGAGTTGTGGACCGGCAGCGATACCGTCGTCGTTGGTGTCGATGAAGTTGGTCGGGGAGCGTGGGCGGGACCTATCTCGGTCGGAGCGGCGGTGGTGCCCAAGTCGCGTCGCATCTACAAGGTTCGCGATTCGAAAATGCTCACCGAGGTCGAGCGCGAAACCCTTTTCGATCGGGTTGCCGGGTGGGTCGACGCCTGGGCGGTCGGTCATGCTTCACACAAGGAGTGCGACGAGCTGGGCATGTCAGACGCGCAGCGCCTTGCCACCAGGCGGGCTCTCGAAGAGCTGGGAGTCACTGCCGACCACGTGCTGATCGATGGCAACTGGGACTTCGTCGGAGGGGGCAATACGAGGATGATCGTGCGCGGTGACGCGACCTGCTTGAGCATCTCGGCGGCGTCGATCCTCGCCAAGGTCACGCGAGATCGGATCATGCGCGAGCTCGCCCCGGCGTACCCCGGCTACAACTTCGCCGCGAACAAGGGCTACCCGGGCCCGCGCCACAAGGCGGCGCTCATGGCGATGGGCCCGACGACGATCCACCGCCGCAGCTGGGTGTTCATGGACCATCTGCCGTGGACGGGAATCAAGCGCTATCAACGCCCCGGAGCCCAGGGCAGGTTTTTCGATTAGACGAGCCAAGTTGTTCGACTAGGCGAGAACCGCCGAGAAGTCGTGGGCAAACACGCCGAAGCCGCCGCCGGTGTGCCAGAAGACGATGTCGGAGTATTCGTCCATCCGGCCCGAACGGATCTCCTCACGGAGCGCGTAGATGGCTTTACCGGTGTACACCGGGTCGAAGAGCAAACCGGTGAGCCGCGTCACTTCGAGCTGGCAGCGCAGCTCCTCATCGCTCACGACGCCGTATCCGCCACCAATGTACGCGTCGGTGAGGATTGGCGAGCGGATGTTCTTGGACAGCGAGCGGTGCCGGCTGGTTTCCTGCCAGATCGCCGCCAGGCGGTCGTTCAACTCGGCGACGGTGTCGCCGACTGATGTTCCCACGACCACAAAGGCGTGATTGGTTTGGGATGCAGCCATTGCCAGGCCGGCGGTGGTACCTCCCGAAGAGGAGGCATGCCAGACGGCGGGGGGCCCATCGTACCCGGCCAGTTGCCCTGCCAGCTCGCGGCCGGCCTCGGCGAAACCGAGCATGCCGAGGTAGTCAGAGGCTCCTTCCGGGATCACCCATGCCGGGGTACCGGCACCCTTCAGCTCGGCCGCTTTCGCAGCCATCATCTCGGTGCGGCCGGCGTACTGCTCAGGGGTCACGAAGTGGAGGACCGCACCTGAGAGGTGGTGGAGCAGATGGTTTCCGGTCGGTTCGTCGACCGGGAGACCGTCAGAGGTTCGTAGAAACAGGTGACAGTCGAATCCCAGTTGAGCCGCGGCCAAGGCCGTGGCGCGGCAGTGGTTTGATTGCGCGGCGCCGGCCGTGATCAAGGCCGAGGCCCCGGCCTCGCGGGCGGCAGCGAGGTGGTATTCGAGCTTGCGGATCTTGTTGCCCGATAGGCCGAATCCCGTGAGGTCATCGCGCTTGATCCAGATACGCGGTGAGCCCCAGGCCTCTGTCAGGCGGTCGGCGGCCGTGAGGGGAGTGGGCAGGTTGGCGAGTGCGAGTCTGTCGACCATGCTGTAACGCTAGCGACGGTGAGTCCCTGTAGCTCGACCTGGCGGGCCTTATCGAGCAAACTGGGCGCAGCCAGCAGCAAGGGAATCAATATGAGCAAGAACCCGATCGGTCCAGGGACCCCCGATCCCCTCGACTTCCTCAATATCGATGACGAACTGTCGGTGGACGAGCGGTTGCTGCGCGACACCGTACGCCAGTTTGTCGGCGACCGGATCCTGCCCAACGTGGCCGAATGGTTCGAAGAAGGCTCCATCCCCAAGGAGCTCGGCAAGGAGATGGGCGCGCTGGGAATGCTCGGCATGCACCTCGACGGCTACGGCTGCGCCGGGATGTCCGCGGTCGACTACGGCCTGGCGTGTCTCGAGCTCGAGGCCGGCGACAGCGGAACTCGCAGTTTTGTCTCCGTGCAGGGCTCGCTCGCCATGTTCCCGATATGGGCTTACGGCTCCGAAGAACAGAAACAGCAGTGGCTCCCCGGCATGGCTGCCGGCGATCTCCTCGGGTGTTTTGGCCTGACCGAGCCCGACTCCGGAAGTGATCCGGGAAGCATGCGCACCAATGCCCGCAAGGACGGTGACGACTGGGTTCTCAACGGCGCCAAGATGTGGATCACCAACGGCAGCATCGCCGACGTCGCTGTGGTCTGGGCCCAGACTGACGAAGGCATCCGCGGTTTCGTTGTGCCGACTGACACATCCGGCTTCTCCACCCAGGACATCCACCACAAGCTCTCGCTGCGTGCCTCAGTGACCTCCGAGCTCATCCTCGAAGATGTTCGGCTGCCGGCCGACGCCGTACTGCCGGGCGTGGCCGGACTCAAGGGTCCGCTCTCCTGTCTCAGCGAGGCCCGTTACGGGATCCTGTGGGGGGCTGTGGGAGCGGCGCGGGCCTGTTATGAGGCCGCCCTCGACTACTCGACGTCACGGGAGCAGTTTGGCGGCCCGATCGGCGGCTATCAGCTAACCCAGCGCAAGCTCGTCGAGATGATGGTGGCGGTCAACCGCGGCCTGCTCGTGGCGCTCCACATTGGCCGGAAGAAGGACGCCGGCACGCTCACCGCTTCTCAGATCAGCTTCGGGAAGTTCGACAACGTGCGTATGGCCCTCGAAGTGGCCCGCGAAGCCCGCGGAATCCTGGGCGCCAACGGGATCACGTTGGAGTATCCGGTGATTCGCCATATGAACAACCTCGAATCCGTGATCACCTACGAAGGCACGAACGAGATCCACACGCTGATCCTGGGCCAGGCCATAACCGGCATCAACGCGTTCAGCTGAGTTTCGGCACCATGAGCCGGTCGAGCAAAGCGGCGGTGAAGTGAGACCACTTTGTGGCTCCCCCCGGCGGGGGGAGGGGCACCGCCCGCAGGGTGGGAAGGGGGCGCTCGCTCAAAGTGGTTCCCGTCACCAGGTTCCTGTTCCCGTCCGGTGACAGAGCGCTCAAACCGGGAACCACCTAACGCGACGCGCCCCCCTACCTCCATCGGCGTCCTGGCGGACGACTCGCAGGCACCTACACCCCTCCGGGGGGACACATGGACGCGGCCGGGAGGCCGCACTCACCCGTTGAACGTGTCGCAGTTGTTGGCGTTGCCGGATTGGTAGCCCGCAGTGAACCAGTCGACACGTTGCTGTGAGGAGCCGTGGGTCCAGCGCTCCGGGTTGATCTGGCCGGTGGTTTTCTGCTGGATGCGATCGTCTCCCACGGCGGCCGCGGCCTGCAGAGCCTCGTCGATGTCGCCGCGTTCCAGGACATCTCCCTCCTGGAAGATCGAGTTGGCCCAGACGCCCGCCAGGCAATCGGCCTGAAGCTCTAGCGCCACGGAGTACTCGTTGGCCTGTCCGGGATTGCGCTGCTGCTCGGTGCGCACCTGATCCATGATGCCCAGCTCGTTCTGCACGTGGTGCGCGACCTCATGCGCCATCACGTAGGCCTCGGCGAAGTCGCCGCCCGATGAGCCGAACCGGCGC
>CAMYIJ010000067.1 GCA_947258375.1 uncultured Acidimicrobiaceae bacterium | reverse complement strand
GGCGTCGGCGTCGGCGTCGGGACCCTCGTAGCGACGAACTGCAAACCCGAGCTTGCGGTAGTGCCCGATTGCCAGGTCGATGTTGCGGACCGGGAACACGGGCGATAGGCGGTCGAACCTCATGGGCAAACGATAACCCGATCAATCAATCTCGGACCAGAACGAGCACTCCGGCAAGTGCTCCAGACCGGCACGTCGTGCGTTGGCCCGCACGTGGTGCCGTGAACGCGGGCGGTGCGGCGGGTCAGGGTCGTGGCAGCTCGGATTCCTGAACAAGGAGATCCCAGTGGTGACCCTTGTCGAGCACGACTGTACGGAAGTCTCGGTAGTCCCACGTCAACACCCAGGCATCGCGGATCGAAGCCATGGCCATGACCGTGAGGTCGGGTAGGTCGACTGCGGTGTCGACGTATCGGTCGGCGAGGTCGAGGGCGAGCCCCAGTTCGGTGTCGGTTGGCGCTTCGAGTCGATGAACACCATCGAGCAGGGCACGTCCGAAGGTGATCGCCGCCAAGGCGTGTCCTCGAGAACGCAGCAGCAGATCGACCTCAGCGAGCACGGGCCACGGAATCACAACGTCACGCGCGGATCTGGCAAGCAACTCGGCAGCGAACCGATGGCGTCTGCCTTCGCCTCGATTCAGGGCCGACACCAGCGGACCCGTGTCGCAGATGATCAGCCGGCGAGCCGTGCCAGCACCTCCTCGACGCGCTCGGAGAGGTCTTCATCGTCCTCGACCAACCCTGCGTAGGGCAATGGCTCGGGATGCTGGGAAACCAACTCGGTGATCAAGGCGGAAAAGGATGTCTTGCGTCGCTCAGCCTCGAGGTCGAGACGAGCCGCAACGGCCGGAGGTAGCGAGATCGTACGTCGTACAGTTGCCATACCCGACAGTATGAACTTCAGAGTATGAAGGCGCAAGAGCAATCGGCGCAGCCCACAGACCCTCAGAAACCTCCACCTCTGCAAGTGATCCAAGTGATCCGGAGGACACCTTCAGGTCCTCCACTGGAGTGGTCGTTCTCGGGGCCCTCGAGCCGCAGTCCATTTCGCTGGCGGGGACCGACACCGCACCCGGTGCTTCGGCGGAATTCTCGCGGAACGCGAAGCGCATCTGAGCGCGTTTGTCCTGGTCAGAGCCCTACAACGGTCTCTACCCGCCGATGTAGCTCATTTCCACCTTGGGGAAAGGCAGCGAGGCTTCGGAGCGCCGTTCGGAATAGCGGTCGGAACGGGCCGACCAGACGCCCGAGATGACGTCGCCGAGCTTGTCCGGTTCGGTGCGAATCACCTCGCGCAGGTCGGTCCCCTTGCCGGCGAACAGGCAGGTGTAGAGCTGGCCTTCGGCAGACAGCCGAGCCCGGGTGCAATCCCGGCAGAAGGGTTGCGACACGGAAGTGATGACGCCCATCTCGCCGGCGCCATCCTTGTAGCGATAGCGGCGAGCAACTTCCCCTTTGTGGTTGGGGTCGACCGGTTCCAGAGGGAACTTCCCATTGATCGTGGCGACGATCTCACGGGCCGGCACAACGTCGTTGAGCCGCCAGCCGTTGGTGGTGCCGACGTCCATGTACTCGATGAATCGCATGATGTGACCGGTGCCCCGGAAGTGCTCGGCCAGGGCCACGACCTCACCATCGTTGACCCCGCGCTTGACGACGGCATTGACCTTGACAGGATCGAGCCCGGCGGCGGCCGCGGCGGCGATGCCTTCCAGCACCGTTGCCACAGAGAATCCGGCGTCATTCATTGCCATGAAGACCTCGTCGCTGAGCGAATCGAGACTGACGGTCACCCGGTCGAGCCCGGCAGCGACCAGCATCTCGGCATCCCTCACCAGCAGGCTGCCGTTGGTGGTCATCATGACCTCATCGATGCCGTCGATCTCTTTGAGCCAACCGATCAGCTGCTCGATACCCTTGCGCATCAGCGGCTCCCCGCCTGTGAGGCGCAGCCGGTTTACGCCGAGCCCGGCGAAGACACGAGCGACTTCGGTGATCTCCTCGAAGCGGAGCAGCTGGTCTCGCGGCAGGAAGACGTAGTCGCGCCCAAAAGTCTCGCGTGGCATGCAGTAGGTGCAGCGGAAATTGCACCGGTCGGTCACCGAGATGCGGAGATCTCGCACAGGCCGTTTGAGCTGGTCGCGAACATCAGTCATGGAGACCAGATCGTACCGGCTCCGCGACCACTACGAAATGAGAGCAAGCAACTCGGAGCGGGTCCGAGCGTCGCTGATGAAGGTTCCGCGCATGGCGCTCGTCACGGTCGAGCTCTCCTGCTTCTGGACGCCGCGCATCATCATGCACAGATGGCGGCCGTCCATCACAACGGCGACGCCATGCGGGTTGAGTACGTCCTGCACCGCGTCGGCTACCTGGTTGGTGAGGCGCTCTTGGACCTGGAGACGCCGGGCGTAGAGGTCGACGATCCGCGCCAACTTGGAGAGGCCGATGATCTTCGTGTTCGGCAGATATGCCACCGCGGCCTTGCCGAAGAACGGCAGCATATGGTGTTCACACATCGAATAGAACTCGATGTCCTTGACCAGAACCATCTCGTCGGCACCCTCGGCGTCGAAGATCGCTCCGTTGACCACCTCGTCGAGTGATGTGGCGTAGCCGCCTGTGATGTAGTCCGTCGCCTTGGCAACCCGCAGCGGGGTACGCAGCAGACCCTCACGATCAGGATCCTCCCCGATCTCGATGAGTTGCCGGCGTACGAGCGATTCGAGCTTGGGCGCATACACCTCGAGCCGATCGCCTTCCCAGTTGTCGTCCGGCATCGAACGGGTGGGCGAGGTGAGCCTCAGATCGGGAACGACCCGGATCCTCGTAGTGTCGAGGGCGGCGGCGATTTCGTAGGCCGTCTGGTCGGTCTCGGGATGCACCCAATCGGCAGCCACATCGGCGATCGGAACAGCAACGTGGGCAGCCTTCAGAGTTCCGGGATCGGGAATCCGCCAATCATCGCGCTCCTCAACCCGATCCTGGTAATAGGCGATGTCGAGGTCGATGGTGCGCGGTGCGTTCACATCATCGGCGCGTACCCGGCCGAGCACTTCCTCGATGTGGCGGAGCTCGTCACGCAGCTCCTTTGGATCGAGAGTCGTGCAGGCGAGTACGGCCGCGTTGTAGAAGTCGGGGGGCGCGACACCGCCACCCACCGATGGAGACTCGTAAACGCGGCTGACGTCCATGACCTCGATGAATCGGTTGCGCCTCAGGAGCCGAGCCGCTTCCGGGAGGTGCTTCTCCCGATCAACGTTCGAACCAACCGATATCAACACGTGAACACGATTGTCTGAATTCATCACACTGCCCTCTTGAATTGGGTACTCGGGTTAAACGCGCGAACGGTGGATGGTGATTCCCACCGATCTGGCGTGGCGGAGTGCCGTTGGTTTCTCAACTGTCATCTCTACGGACTCAACCCGAGGTTCGGTTTCAAAAACGATGTCGACCAATTCCTGCACGAGCCGTTCAACCAGCATCGGTTCACCCGCTTCGAGGTGGGCGATCAGCGCCTTGGTGATTGTCCGGTAGTTGGCCGCGTCGACAATGGCATCACTTGCCGCCGCCGGCCGGGTATCGACCCACAGGGTGGCGTTGACCCGGATCTCCTGGGGCGTCGTGCGCTCGTCGGGGTTGATACCGACGATCCCCATCACCGTCAGGTCGGTGATGTGAATTCGGTCGAGTCCCTCGTGCATGGGGCAAGCGTACAAGGAGCTTGGAGGCAAAGATGCGAGAGGCGGGGGCCCGTCGTGTCTTACGGGACGTACTGTTCTTGGATCTCGATGATCGCACCGCCTTCGATCACCAGCCACGCTCCGGGTTGGTAGGCGCGGCCCGACCGCCCCGTCAGCCAGTCGGCGTAGGTGACGAGCTCCTCGGTTGACGGGTCGCCGGTGTTGGGTAGCCAGTTGACCCCGGCGCCGGAGGCAACGGCGAGCGTGCGGACTGCCGGGTTGACGTTGCGCACGTAGTAGTCGTTCGGCGGCGGCGACTCCTCGCCGTCCTCAGTTGCGGCGGCGGCGGCCGGATTGCCCGTGAACCAGCACGCCAGGTCGAAGTCCAGCTGACCGGTCGTCGCCGCGCTCACGTAGCCGAACCACTCACCGTCGGGGAGATATCCCGTCGTTCCAGGCGTGCAGCCGGAGCCATCTGCGAAGGAGTTGGTGTCCGGTGCGGCCGTAGTCGTGGGCGCGGCCGTCGAGGTGGGCGGGGTCGTGGTCGTCGGCGGCTCCGTCGTCGTGGCGGCCGAGGTGGTTGAAGGCGCCGCGGTTGTCGATGCCGTGGTCGTGGGCGGTGCGGTTGTAGGTGCTGTCGTGTCGGCCGCCTGAGTGGATGTTGTCACTGCGGTAGTCGAACTCGTGGCGTCGTCGGAGCCGCAGGCAACGGCGACCAGGGCCAGGGCGGCCAGCGCGATCGCCATGCGGAACCCGATCCGGCGGGTAGATGGATTCGTGGTCATGGACTGTCTCCTTGGTGCGGATGAGCGGTCTTCATATGAGCTCACCGTATCCGCGCCAGCCCGCGGTGTCGTCCCCCGAATGAGGGATTGCGGCTTCATCCCAAAGGACTACTGGACGGGAAGACGGCGCGCCTGACGCTGGTCCCGCGCCTCTGCTACCCCCCTCCCCCTCCTTCGTCGGGGACTCCCCCCAAACGTTTCCCGACTACGTCGTGAAACGGGGGGAGAGAAACGCCTCACACGATGTGGCCGCCGCCGTCGACACGCACGATCTCGCCGGTGATGAAGTCGTTCTCGACCAGGGCGAGCATGGCGCCGGCGACGGGGGCGGTACCGCCAACACGTTTCATCGGGATCGCGGCGGCCAGCTTCTCGGCGTAGAAGTCGTCCTCGCCGGGCGGAGGGAGGATCACTCCCAGGGCAACCGCGTTCACCCGGATCCGCGGAGCCAGGGCACGGGCGGCCGCACGGGTGAACGTGTCGATACCTCCTTTGGCGATCACGTAGCTGAAGTGATCGAGATACGGGCGCGAGGTCTTGACGTCCGTGACATTGACGACTGCTCCCTCCATATCATCCGGGAGCGCTGCGGCGAAGCGTTGCGTGAGGAAGATTGGGCTGGCAAGCGTCAGGTCGAGCGCGGCGCGGAATCCTTCGAGGGTGGCGTCGGCCAGTGTGTCCTTGGGGAACCCGGAAGCGCTGTTGATCAATATCGATATCGGGCCCAGTGCCTCCGTCGCGTCGGCGACGAGTTGCTCCCCCGCCGCCGGATCGGACAGGTTGGCGGACCCAATGGCCGATCGGCGGCCCAGACCTTCCACCTCGGCGGCCGTTTCCTCCGCGGGACCAGCCGAGCTGTTGTAATGCACAAAGATGTCGGCACCGGCTTCCGCCAGCGCCAGCGTCAACGACTTGCCAACCCTGGTGGCGCCGCCGGTGACGAGCGCGTTCCGCCCCGTTATGTCCATGGGCCAAGGCTAGGGGAAGCGGTTTCGTTGTGTTCGTTGTGCTTAAAACGGCGCTATGGGTCGGGATTAAGCACAACGAACGGATCGACCGGCCCGTTGATAGGGCATTTGTTGCGCGGGTCGCTATCTTTGCGCCCGTGAGCCGAGAAGACCCCAAACACGGACGATGGATCCTGCCGCTCGTGGTTGCGGGTCTCATCGGGTTCACGTACGTCTTCGTGACAGCTCTGCCCGAAGCCGAAGAAGTCGACCCTCCGCCGGCGGCAGGGACGTCGTCCACGACCACGACGACGGAAGCGACCACCTCGTCGACGACTACGACGACGCTCGATCCGGAGTCCGCCGCGTTCGTCGAAGCCACCCAGACAATCGAACGCAACGTCACCGACCTCGCCAACCTGGCGCAGCAGATCAACGACTCGTGGGACACCCGTGACGTCACGTACACCCCGACACGCGAGGCCCTCGAGGACCTCGAGACCCAGACAGAGACACTGGGCGGCGTCGTTGAAGCCACTGTCGTCCCCGATTCGGCCGCGTCTGCCTGGGCGGACGTCATCGCCGGCCTCGATTCAATGGAGACCGAGGCCGCCGGCATGATATTCGGGCTGGTCGAAGCCGAGGGAACCGAACCGCGCCTGGACGCTCTCGAGGCCTACAAGCTGGCCGCAGACACCGTCGAGAACGCCCTCGGCGAG
The DNA here is from genome assembly GCA_947258375.1 of uncultured Acidimicrobiaceae bacterium. Lineage (GTDB taxonomy): Bacteria > Actinomycetota > Acidimicrobiia > Spongiisociales > UBA5794 > JAHEJX01. The sequence continues at coordinate 14,337 of CAMYIJ010000067.1, read as the reverse complement.
GTTCGCGGAGCCGTGAGAGCCGACGGGGGATGAGAAAAGCCGCTCCACTGGGAGCGGCCCTTCTCTGCCAAACCAGTTGTGGCGTCGTTTCGTCTTCCGCTATCCCTCCAACGCGCTGCACACGGTGCTCGTGATGAGCCGCGTCACGACATATGGATCCATGTTGGCGTTGGGGCGCCGATCTTCGAGATAGCCCTTGCCGTCACGGGCTACTTGCCATGGGATCCGAACTGAGGCCCCCCGGTCGGAGACGCCGTAGTTGTATTCGGTCCACGGTGCCGTCTCGTGAAGGCCGGTCAGCCGGGTATCGATCCCGGCACCGTAGGCGTCGATGTGCTCGTCGTGGGCTTTGCCCAGCGCCTCACAGGCCTCGATGATCGGGTCGTAGGACTCCCGCATCTCCTTGGTGGAGAAGTTGGTGTGGGCCCCGGCACCATTCCAGTCACCGGCCACCGGCTTCGGCGTCAGGTGAGCCGAGATGTCGAAGTCCTCGGAGATTCGGTAGAGCAGCCAGCGGGCCAGCCAGACCTGGTCGGAAACCTCGACCGGACCGGCCGGTCCGATCTGAAACTCCCACTGACCGATCATGACTTCGGCGTTGGTGCCGCTGATCGCCAGACCTGCCTCGATGCAGGCTGTGGTGTGTGCCTCGACGATGTCTCGGCCCCAGATCTCGTCGGCGCCGATGCCGCAGTAGTAGCCGCCCTGCGGCGCCGGATAGCCGCCGATGGGCCAGCCGTGGGGGCGCCCGTCCTTGAAGAACGTGTACTCCTGCTCGATGCCGAACCAGGATTCGTGCGATTCGTACCGCTCAGCAGCCTCGAGGCACGCCGCCCTGGTGTTCGACTCATGCGGAGTCATATCGACGTTGAGGACCTCGCACAGCACGAGCTTGTTGTCGCCGCCGCGGACCGGATCTGGCGTGATGAGCACGGGGTTGAGCACGCAGTCGGAATTGCTGCCGGGAGCTTGCTCTGTGCTCGAGCCGTCAAAACCCCATATCGGTGGAGCCTCGCCATCGGCGAGGACCTTCGTCTTGGAACGCAACTTCGCGGTGGGTTTCTGCCCGTCTATCCAGATGTATTCCGCCCGGTACGGCATTGGATCTACCTTTCATCGATTGAATGGAGCCGCGCCGCGGCCCCGCCTTTTCCACCTTGCATACAGTGCCAGGCGGCGATTTCACCCGGATTGCCGGAATGTGAACAGTTTGTTTCCGATCCGCCCGGGGCTATTCGCCGGGGGCGTCGTGTCTTACCATGGCGCCTTGGAACGAGGTAGCACGTCATGAACAAACAGCAGCAGTACGTCCTGAGCACCGTTGAGGAGCGGGGAATCCGCTTCATCCGGCTGTGGTTTACGGACATTCTCGGCTCTCTGAAGTCGTTTGCGATCACTCCCGCCGAGCTCGAAATCGCCTTGACCGAGGGCATGCAGTTTGACGGTTCCTCGATCGATGGGTTCTCCCGTGACCAGGAATCGGACATGCTCGCCATGCCCGATCCGACCACATTCCAGATCCTCCCATGGCGGACTGGTGGTGACGTCGCCCGCATGTTCTGCGACATCGTCCGCCCCGACGGCAACCCGTTCGAGGGCGATCCTCGCTCTGTGCTGCGCCGCAATCTGGAGCGAGCCCACGAAATGGGCTACACGTTCTACGTGGGCCCCGAGGTGGAGTACTTCTACTTCCGCGATGCGTCCACGACGCCGGAGGTGCTCGACCATGGCGGCTACTTCGACCTCACCCCGCTCGATGTCGCCCAGGAATACCGCCGGGAGACGATTATGGCTCTGGAGCGCCTCTCGATTCCGGTCGAGTCGGCGCATCACGAGGTGTCACCGAGCCAGCACGAGCTCGACCTGCGGCACGCCGACGCCCTGAACATGGCCGACAACCTCGTCACCACCCGCCTGGCGGTCAAGGAAGTGGCCATGGAGAACGGCATTTACGCCACCTTTATGCCCAAGCCGCTCGAGGGCCATGACGGCAGCGGCATGCACCTGCATCTGTCACTGTTCCAGGACGACGACAACGGCTTCTTCGCGGCCGACGAGGACAACGGCCTGTCGCCGCTGGCCTACAAGTTCATGGCCGGGCTGCTGCGCCATGCCCCGGAGATCACCGCGATCACCAACCAGTGGGTCAACTCGTACAAGCGCCTCGTGGCCGGCTACGACGCACCGGTCTATGCCAGCTGGGGGCGCAACGACCAGTCGGCAGTCGTTCGGGTGCCGATACCCAAGCGGGGCAAGAGCTCGTCAACGCGGCTCGAGTATCGATCGCCCGACCCGGCGTGCAACCCCTACCTGGCATTCAGCGTCATCCTGGCGGCGGGCCTGGCCGGTATTGAAAACGACTACGAGCTTCCGGACACCGAAGTCGCGCCGCACCACCTGCCGACGACCCTGGCGGACGCTCTGGACACGATGGAGCGCAGCGCTCTCGTCAAGGACGCCCTGGGCGACCACGTCTTCGAATGGTTCCTGCGCAACAAGCGCCGCGAGTGGGATCGTTACCAGCATCACGTCTCCAGCTTCGAGCTCGAGAACTACCTGCCGGTGCTGTGATGCTGCTCCCCATTCATCCCCCGGACCCGTCGGCGGCGCTGCTCGATGCGCTCGTAGCTGCCGGGTTCCAGCCGGTTCCCGTCACCGACATCGACGACGTCATCGAGCGGACACCCGAGCCCGGATGGGCGCCCGCCGTCATCGAGGTGCAGCGTGACCTCGGCTCGGCTCTGGCTCTGGCCGGCAAGATCGCCGACGAGGCCAACCTGCCGGTGCTGCTGGTGATCGACCGCACTTTGACGGCCGAAGTGGCGTCCGAATCGGCGATCGGCGACTTCCTCCTCTCTCCCATCGACCGTACGGAGCTCCGGGTGCGCCTGCAACGGCTCGGAGCCGGGCCCCCGGAAGTGGAGGCGTCCGAGATCCTCAACTTTCGCGACCTCGAGCTCAACCTGGCCACGTACCAAGCGACGATCGGCGGATCCCCGAGCGACCTGACATACATGGAGTACGAGCTGCTGCGGTTCTTCGTCGAGAATCCGGGCCGGGTCTGGTCGCGAGAGCAGCTGCTGGCGAAGGTGTGGGGATACGACTACTTCGGTGGCTCCCGCACCGTCGACGTCCACGTACGCCGGCTGCGCGCCAAGCTCGGTGAAGAGCGCAGCTCCTGGATCTCCACGGTCAGGTCGGTCGGCTACCGGTTCGGGTAGCGCGTCGGGTCCGGCATCCCGAGCGCTAACTACCCTGCGGTAATGCCTTCGATGACCACGGCACGGGCGGCAGCGGTGGCCGCCACGCACTTCGGCATCTCCGGCGTTGCTTTTGAGCTGCCCGGCGAAGTCGACACCAACTTCCGGATCCGATCCGGCGACGACTCGTACGTGCTGCGAATCTCTCCGGAGTCGACGACGGCATCGCTGCTGGCGGCGCGGCAATTCGCCATGACCCGGCTTGCCGCGGCCAGCGTGCGCTTCCAGTTCCCCCACTCTCCTCCGGGCGGCGAGGCGATAGTGGCGCTCCCCGAGGGCGGATCGGCCACGATGGTCACCTGGATCGACGGTGCTCCCTACGCCGACGCGCGACGCCCCGTCGAGCTCGCCGCGGATATCGGGCTGCTGGCCGGCACGGTCGTGCGCGTACTCGAAGGCTTCCATCACCCGGCGCTCGACAGGGAGAGCCATTGGAACCTGGCGGCCGCCCCGACTGTGCTCCGCGAACTCGGTCCGCATGTCTCCAATCCGGCCGACCGGGCTCTCATCGACGACATCCTCGACCGGCTCATCGTCCAGGTCCCGAAGCTGCAGCAGCTCCCCAAACAGGTAATTCACGGCGACATCAACGACCTCAATGTCCTGGTCGCCGACGGTGAAGTTGTCGGGCTGATCGACTTCGGTGACATGAACCACTCGTGGCGGATCGCCGAACTGGCGATTGCGGCCGCCTACACGATTCTCGACCAGGACGATCCGATCGGGGTCGCCGCGGACGTCGTCGCCGGCTATGCCCAGATCGCGGCCGTATCGGCGGTTGAAGCCGAGCTGATCTACGACCTAATCCGCGCCCGGCTCGCGGTGTCCGCCTGTGTGTCGGCTTCGCGTGCCGGCCAGGGCAATCCGCATCACATGGTCAGCGAGACGGAGGTGTGGGAATTGCTCGAACGCCTCGACTACGTCGATTCGATTGCGGCCGCGGGTGAGCTGGCCGCAGCCGCCGGGAAGCCCCGCCCGGATCGAACACACTCGATCGGTGAACGGCGCGACACGGTGCTCGGCGGGGCGCTCAGCCTGACGTATCGGGCGTCGGACTCGGGGCCGCTGCACATTGTCAGAGGCGAAGGTGTCTACCTCTACGACGACATGGGTCGGCGCTACCTCGACTGCGTCAACAACGTTGCCCACATCGGGCACGGCCATCTCGACGTGGTTGAAGCCGCCACTGAGCAGATGGTGCTGCTCAACACCAATACTCGCTACCTCCACGACACCGTCATCAGCTACGCCGAGCGCCTCCTCGCCAAACTGCCGGACGGTTTTGAGGTCGTCTATCTGGTCAACTCCGGGAGCGAAGCCAACGAGCTGGCGCTGCGGATGGCCCGAGCGGCCACAGGACGCCGCGCAATGGCAGTGCTCGACCATGGATATCACGGCAACACGTCGGCGATGATCGACCTCAGCCCGTACAAGTTCAACGGGCCGGGGGGCGGCGGGCAGCCCGACTGGGTGACGGTGCTGCCACTGTCCGATCCGTATCGGGCGGGCGACGTCGGTGGCGATGGGTATCGGGAAACAGTCAGTCAGCTCCTCGGTGAGGGTGAGCCTGTGGCCGGCCTGCTGGCCGAATCGATCGTCGGTTGCGGCGGCCAGGTGATCCCCGACTCGGCCGGCATGCGGATGATCTACGGCGAGGTGCGGGAGCGGGGAGGCGTCTGCATCGCCGACGAGGTGCAAACCGGATTCGGTCGGATCGGCAGCCATTTCTGGTCGTTTCAGCTCCATGGGCTCGAGCCCGACATCGTCACGATGGGCAAGCCGATCGGCAACGGCCATCCGCTGGGGGCGGTGGCGACGACCCGGGCCGTCGCCGAGGCATTCGCCAACGGGATGGAGTACTTCAACACGTTCGGCGGCAATCCCGTGTCGGCCGCCGTCGGCCTGGCCGTTCTCGACGCCATCGAGGAGGAGGAGCTCCAGGAGAACGCCGGCAAGGTTGGCGACTACCTCCTCAGTGAGCTGCGGGCCTCGATGATGCGACACCAGGCCATCGGCGATGTGCGCGGGAGCGGGCTGTTCCTCGGAATCGAACTGGTGGAGGACCGCGCCACAAAGGCGCCGAACGCGGAGCTCACGGCCGCCGTCGTCAACCATGCCAAAGAGCACGGTGTGCTCCTGTCGATCGACGGCCCCCACCACAACGTGATCAAGATCAAGCCCCCGATCACCTTCTCGATGGAAAACGCCGACAAGCTCGTCGCCGCCGTAGACGCGGCGCTGGCGGTGAGCTGATGCGAATTGCATCTGTTGTGCATCCAGACCGAAATCGCGCCTCTGGATGCACAACAGACGCCGAAGTAGAGCACTCTGATGCAGTCCGCGGCTGAGGACCGCTACGCCGCAGCCGTGGCCGAGCTCGGCGATCACATGCGCTGGTACCAGACGAGTCGCGACCTGCTGTATGCGGCCGTGGTAGCCGCCATCGACGGCGTGGCCGTCCCCGAGATCCTGGCTCGCAGCAGTTCGCTTCGCGAAACGCTGCCCCGCACCCACGACCTGCACTTGATCGCGCAATCTGTGGCGGCCGTCTCCGCGGCTCGAGGCATCGAAACCGAAGCGTTCGTCTCAGTCGCCGACGGCGCGGCAGAGGCGTTGCGCGATGCGACCCGGACCAAGCGGGCGCGTCGTGTTGCCGGCGCCGTCGTCGCCGCCGGCCCCACCGACGTGCGCACCGAGCGAATCGTGACGCTTCACAAGCTTTGGAACGACCGCCACCGCGTACTCACGACCGCCCTGGATGTGATCCTGGCGGCGATCACAGAGACTTCCGGAAGCGAACCGCATTCAGCTCTGGATCGAGCCGAATCGGCCGACAAGCAGCTGGCCGAGGGCGGGTACCAGGGCGAGTGGGAGGTGGCGCGGATCCTGGCTCTTGGCTCACCGATATCCACAGTCCCCCGTTTCCTCCGACTCGCCGATGAGCTTCGCGGCCGCAGGCGCAAGCCCCTCACCGATCGCAGGCACATCATCGCCATCGCCGCCCTGGCCGACCATACCCCCGAGGAACTCGCCGCCCTCATGCGACGTCGCATCGACAGCATCCGAGCAGAGAAGCCCCGCCCCGACGCGAGCGGCGCCGTGACACTGGCTGCCCTGCTCACGCTCGGAGCATCGGTGCCCGCCGGGCATCGCCTCCACACGGCCTTCCACGGCTTCGTGCTCCGCGAGCACTACACGGCGTCATATCGCGACGCCATGACCGACTGAGTCCGCGTTCGTTGTGCTTAATCCCGGGCTATAGCACCTGTTTAAGCACAACGAACGGACAGCTCGCCCGCCTTCCACACCTGCTCGATGTTGTCTTTGAGGTTGGCGAAGTCGAGGGGGTCGCCGTTGACGATGACGAGGTCGGCGATCTTGCCGGGCTCGATCGAGCCGAGGTCGTCTTCGAGACCCATCAGCTCGGCTCCGCTCAGCGTTGTCGCGTAGAGCGCTCCGGCGGCGGTCATCCCGCACTCCATCATCAGCTCCAGCTCGTCGAGATTGGTGCCATGCGGCGATACGGGGCAGTCCGTCCCCATTGCGACCTTGACGCCCGCGGCAACAGCTTTGGTGATCGACTCGACGTGAATGCCGATGACATCATGTGCCTTCTCGACCGAAGCCGGCGGAATCGGCACTCCGGCCTCCGCCGCCCGGATGACGCCGCGCGGGGCGATCAAGGTGGGTACCAGCCACGTGCCGTTCTCGAGCATCAGTTCGATGGCTTCGTCGTCGAGATAGATGCCGTGATCGATCGAACGAAACCCCGCCCGCACCGCGTTCTTGATGCCGTCATACGCCTGGGCGTGGGCCATCATGAATATGCCCGCCGCCCTGGTCTCGGCCGCCATCATCTCGAGCTCATCCATCTGAAAATGGGCATGCTTGGGATCATCGTCCGGAGAGAGCACCCCACCGGATGTGGCCACCTTGAGCACATCGGCCCCGGCGCGCACCATCTCACGCACTGCCTTGCGAACCTCCTCCGGTCCATCGACGACCGATCGCGGAAACGCTACCGACGACTCAGCCGCCAGGTTGCCGCCGCCGGGCAGGCACTGATCGCCGTGACCACCGGTCTGGCTCAGCATGCCGATGGCAATCTGCATCCGCGGACCCGGAACGATGCCGCGCTCCACCGCCAGCTTCAGGCCGAGGTCGGCTCCTCCGGCATCCCTTACGGTCGTGATCCCACACTCGAGAGTCTTCTGCAGACCGTCGAGTGCTTCGAAGTACATGAGCCCGGGCGGAGTGCGGGCGATCCTCACGAAGTCGATGTGGGAAAACCCGAGATGAATGTGGCAATCGAAGAGTCCGGGGAGCAGGTGTTTGCCGGTGACATCAACGGACTCGTCGGCATCGAGGCCCGATCCAACTTCGAGAATGCGGTCGCCATCCACGACAACGTCGGCCACAGCCATGCTGCCATCCGGGGCGACAACGGTCCCGCCCTGGAACAACCGTCTCATCAGCGACCTCCCGAGCTCGTGGATTCTGTCAGTGGAAGGCTAATGCGCATGAACCGGGCGGAAACTGGGCGGCTGGTAGCCTCGCCCGGATTCCGTTGCCCACCACGATGAGGGACCATGGCACGCAAGAGTCTCACGTTCGCTGTCGTAATAGCGCTGGCGACAGCGGCCTGCTCGGACGGGACTGCGGCCACCTCGACCTCGACGGCAACATCGACAACAACCACATCCGCCGCCACCTCGAGCGCCGCACCGGGGACGACGGCAACCACCACGATCGCGACCTCGACGACAACGACAACGACAACGACCACCACAACAACCACGACGACAACCACCGAGGCTCCGCCCGCGAACGGCGACGTGGAGATCGTCGTCGCAGAGATCCGCGACTATGCCTCGACCGACCCGCCGCTAACCGTCCAGATCGGCGTGCCGCAGCTGCAAGGCCTCAGCGATACCGCACTCCAGCAAGCGGTCAATGAATCACTCCTGGGGATCGTCACCGGGGTGGAGGAGGGTTTCATCAGCGACGTGGCGCAGTACATCGAGGATGCCGAGCCGACGCCTGAGGTGCCCGTGAGTTCTCTCGATATGTTCTACAACGTGCGTTTCCTCGACACCGAGCTTCTTTCGATCCGGTTCGACGCCAGCACCTACTTCCATGGGGCGGCCAACCCCGGAAACACGGTGCAGACCCTGAACATCGATCTGACCACCGGCCGCGCCGTGCAGCTACCGGATCTGTTCCTCGGATCCGAGTGGGGCTTCGCTCTCGACACGCTGCTTCGCCAGCAGATCACTGATGAGATCTACGAAGGCGATTCCGCCGAACTAGACGGCTGGGTCGATGCCGACGCGCTGGTCATCCCTGAGATCTTCGCCTTCGGCGATTCCGGGCTCGAGTTCTCGTTCCAGGAGTTTGAGATCGGTCCCGGTTTCCTTGGCGCTCCCACCGTGACGCTCCCCTACAACGCGATGGGCGTCTACATCGACCCGGATGGGGTGCTGGGGCGCCTCGCCGACCTCGTCGGCAGCGGTTGACGCGACCACCTCGCGTTCGTTGTGCTTAATCCCCGGCTATAGCGCGGGATTAAGCACAACGAACGCGTTTAGGGGCTCCGGCGCCGCCGCCACCACACGAACAGGAGTGCCAGGAGCGGAATCCAGAGCAGCGGAAGGAAGAACGCCACGGCGACGGCCAGCGCGTTGACCCCGGTCGACAGTACGGTCCAGCCATTCGACAGAGCGTCGCCAAGTGAAGGTAGGCCTTCCCGCTCGGGTTCCGGCTCCGGATCTTCACGGATCGTCACGCTCAGCAGGCGCTCCACCTCAATGGTCTCCTCAACGACCCGCTCGCCGTTGTCTCCAACGGGCACCACGCGCACCAGGATCGGTTCACGATCTCGCTCGATTGCGGCGGAGGTTGTCCAAAGCACGTAACGCTCCCCGACGGGCAACGTCGTGAGTCGTTGACCCTGCACGGGAGACAGTCCGCCGACGATCGAGTCGGGGCCGATGACTTCGAGGTCGGTGAGGGGAACATCTCCAACGTTGGTTATGTCGAGGCAGACGACGTAATCATCATCAGGCGGGACGCCGGTCTGCGGACTCGTGTAACACTCCTCGCCCGCATTGCCGCTGAGACGGTGGACGGTGACATACGCCTGGAGTGCGGAGGATGGGGAGAACTCGCGGAAGGTGAGCACGATCGTCGACAAGGCCACCTGGTCCCGCATGGTGCGCAGCTGGCCCCGCAGCTGCTCGAGATTCGTCTCGCGCTGCAACAGCTGTCCCTCGACCTTGGCGATGCTGTCGATGGTACCGGCTTCGGAAATGAGCTCCCGCAGCCGTTCCACGCTGGCCTCAGAGGTGCTGATCTGGCTCTCCAGGTCGACAATACGTTCGGTGACGTCCTGTGAGGTGACCCGGGCATTGCGCACGGTTCCCAGCTCGCTCAGTCGATCCACGGTGTCCTGGAAGAACTCCGCCGGGATCTTCAGCGACATCACGGTCGCCTCGCCGCCGAGTTCCTGACCGAAGATGTAGCCCCCGCTCGACTCGACAATGGCGCGGGCGGCAACAACGGCGGCCGACACATCCCGGGTGTCGATCGCCAAGTCGCCGGTGAAGATCACGTCACGGCCGAGGTTGGCCGGGTTGTTGCCCGCGGGCGGTACGGTGTCGCCGGGCGCCGTTGTTGGGCTGGGAGGCAGGGTTGTGGTCGGGGCGGCCGTTGTCCTGGGTGCCCTCGTCGTGGGTGGAACCGTCGTCGGTGCAGCGGTTCCAACGCTGTACTGCTCGCCACCGCTCCAAGCATCCGCTGAACGGTCTGATACCGGACTCGGACCGCCATTCGTGACCACGCCACCAACGGAGTTGAATTCGGAACTCACTTCCTCCCCCAGAAACCTCACCATGGTGAACGCGAACGCAATCAGCACTGCCGCAACACCGGCGACCCGTATAGGAGCGCTCCAGTCCCACCGTCGCCCCCGTGCCGGTCCCGGGCTCGCCTGGGGCCGCTTCGTCGCCGCCGACGCGGCGCGTGCCAGCTCCTCGGAATCGAGGTGGTCGATGTTCGCCTCGAGGTGGTTGCCCCATTCGTCCAGTTGGCGGAGCAGGTCGACTTTCATGTTGATCCTCCGAGGCTGGAGCGGAGACGGGCCAGGCCCCGTTCGGCGTGCTTCTGAACGGCTCCGTGGCCGAGGCCGAGGTATCGAGCCACTTCGCCCTGCGTCCACCCGAGCGCATGAACAAGCACAACCACGACTCGTTGCTTCTCAGAAAGACGGGCGACGGCGGCCGGAAGGCCCGGCTCGATCCACGGCAACTCGGCCACGGGTGCCGGAGGCAACATCGGCGGCTTCTTGAAGAGACGCCGCGCCTTGGTGCGAGCCACCCGGTAGAGGTATCCGCCCGGATTGTCCATCTTCTCCACTCGATCCCAGTTCTCCCAGGCCCACATGAGGGCCTCAGCCGTGGCTTCCCGGGCACTATCGGTGCCCATCAGGGCGATCAGAGCCGCGTGCAGCCGGGGTTCCACGTCACGAACGAAGTCCGTGAACTGGTCCGACTTGGTCACTGGTACCACGTGCTCTCCCGGTCCCTTTCCCCTATAAAGCGCTGAGAGGTCGATTCCACGACAACAAATCTGGATCCATTGCGTTCGTTGTGCTTAATCCGGCGCTATGGCCCCGGATTAAGCACAACGAACGCGTCTCCGGTCTGCGATGATTGTCTCATGGCAGCAATCGACGCGTTTGCCGCGGCACGTGAGCAGTTCGCGGCGTGGAGGAGCCGTTACCCGACGAACCCCTTCGAGGCGGATCGTCATCTCGATCTGGTCAACCGGCGGTATCTCGACGGCGATCGACTGGATGCCCTCCGGGAGATGGGTACACAGTTCGGCGGCCGAGCCGGGGACCTGGCCGCCGCCATCGAACTCTACGAATCGCGGCCGCCCGAACTCGACAAATACGACGGCGCCGGCAACCCAATCGAGGCGTTGCGATTCGCGGACGGCTACCACGAAGCCGGTCGCCTGGTCTGGGGATCCGGCCTGCTCCACGAAGCCCTCGAACCCGGCAGATCCTTCGAGCAGGCCAACCTCTTCTACCTGGCATCGCTGGAGGGTGAAATGGGCCACATGTGCGCCGCCACCTGCACCACCGGCCTCATCCGCGTGCTGCGCCGCAGCGGCTCGCAGCAACTCCGGGAGCGGTACCTCCCCGCGCTCACCGAAGTCGAATACGACCGCGCAGACCGCGGTGCGCAGTACCTCACCGAGGTCCAGGGCGGCAGCGACGTCGGAGCGATCGCCAGCGAAGTGATCGCAGCCGGTGACGGCACATATCGCATCACGGGTGAGAAGTGGTTCTGTTCGGTGGCCGACGCCGACCTCTTCCTGCTGCTCGCCCGACCGCCCGACGCCCCGATGGGAACTCCCGGCCTGGGATGTTTCGTGGTGCCGCGCCGGGTCGACGGAAAGCCCAACGGGTTCTCGATTCGCCGCCTCAAGGACAAGCTGGGCACGACCTCGATGGCATCGGCGGAGATCGACTTCACCGACTCGGTCGCCTACCTGGTCGGCGGTATCGACGACGGCTTCAAGATAATGGTGACCGCCATGCTCAATTCGAGCCGCTGGCTCAACGCCATCGGCGACGTCGGCATCATGCGGCGGGCCTACCTCGAGGCGGCCAACTACGCGGCAGTCCGCACTGCGTTTGGGCAACGAATCGGAGACTTCCCGCTGGTGCGCAGCCAACTCGCCATGATCAAAGCCGAGTGGCTGGCGGCGCTGCACAGCACATGGGCTCTCACCCAACTCGACGAGACGGTCGACCTCGCCACGGCCGGCGAATCGGCTAGAGAGGCCGACGTCGGCTTCCATCGCTACCTCGTCAATGCCAACAAGCTCGGCTGCGCCCTGGCGGCAACGACCGCAGTGCGCCGGGCTATCGAGGTTCTCGGCGGCAACGGCACGATCGAGGACTTCAGCGTTCTCCCCCGCCTGCTGCGCGACGCCGTCGTGTACGAGCAATGGGAAGGCACCCACAACGTGCTTACCGCCCAGGTGCTGCGCGACCTGGGACGGCTCGGCCTGGCCGGCGTCGTGATCGACCAGACCGCCGTCCTCCTCAAGGGAATCGGCGACGACGATCTCGCATTGGTCGGCGGCCGCGCCGAAGCCGCCCTCGAGGATCTTGCCGGCGGGATCAGCCGCTCCCTCGAAGATCCGGCGTTCGGTGCGCTGCACTTCCGGACCCAGGTCGAGCGGCTCTTGCGCACCCATCAGGTGGCGCTGCTGCTCGACGCCGCCGCCGGCGAGGAGAACCGCGCTGTCGCCGCTGAATTGACAGCCGCCGCGACACTGCTCACCGGCGAGTATCTCGACCCCGGCTATCGCCCCGAAGACGATCCCCGGCACCTCAGGACCGTCGACCGCCTCCTCGGCGACGACCTCGCCGTCTAGTGCCCTGTCGGGCCACCGGGTCTATCGTGTGACGATGGCAGCCCCACCGATCCTTGTAGTCGGAGCCAGCCGTGGAATCGGCGCCGAGTTGGCGCGGCAATACCTCGCCGCAGGGCACCAGGTCCACGCGACCGTACGCGATGTTGCCGCGCCGGGTGAACTTGCCACCGCCGACGGTGATCTGGTCCTTCATGAGCTCGACGTACGCGACCGCGCTCGAGCCTCCGAGTTGGCTGCCGAGCTCGCCGGCGCCGAGCTGGCGGTGGCGATACACAACGCCGGGATCAACCGGAGCGAGTCGCCCGCCGAAATGCAGGAGGTCAATGCTGCCGCGCCCATTCGCCTCGTCGAGGCATTGCTGGAGGCCGGTGCCATCCGCCGCGGCGGCGTGGTGGCGATCATGACCTCACAGATGGGCGCCCGCCAGGGCCGCACGGAACGCCTCGGGGACTACGGCGAGTCAAAAGCGGTGCTGAACGACGAGTTCCAGCGCCGCGCAGCCGATTGGGGCCGCCGCAACGTGATCGCCGTCGTGGTGCACCCCGGCTGGGTGCGGACCGATATGGGAGGCGATTCGGCACCACTGAGCGTCGAGGAGAGCGCCGCCGGCATGCGCACCCTCTTCGCCGGGCTGACACCTACCGAACACGGCCGCTTCTGGACGTGGGACGGCCGCGAGCACCCGTGGTGAGCCAGTGGGGCTTGGATTCACACCGCGGCGGGTCAGGCCGGTAGGCCGACCTCGACGGGTTCCGGTGCTAGGGCAGCGGCGGTTTCGCCCCGAGCCGAGTCACGAGCCCACACCAGGTAGGCCAGTCCATAGAGAACGGCAACCAGGATGGCCAACGAGCGGTACCCGACGGCGAGGGCCGAGTACTCGAGGATGCCACCCACCATTGCGCCCAGCAGATTGACCCCGAACGCCTCAGCCGAGTGCGAAGTCTCGTTGAAGCGTTGCGCGAACACGAGGTTGGCGAGGAATATCGGCGAGAACGTGAGCCCAACGGCTGCCACCAACCGAGTCAACGTCGGCAGCTCCAGGAGGGCACCCGCCGGGATCGCCCACGAGACAGCAACCGCCCCAGCCAACCCCAAATACAGATGCAGAGGTTTGGGCATGTTGAAACGGCGCACCACCTCAATAGCGGCAAGCACCGAAGTCAGGATCCCGGCAAACACCATTGCATTGACCGCCCACGTCGTCCCGAACCACAGCGAGAACTGAACAACCGACTTGGTCTCGAGAAGCAAGAAAGCAGCTCCCATGAAGAACAGGTCGAGGTTGGAACGCATCGAGCGCCGCCGGACACCGGCAAACCTCATCGCCAATATCGTCGTAATCAGAATCGAGGCGACACCAACGAGATAGAACGACGGGATACCACGCTCTTGGACATACAAGAACGGGTAATCATCCGTAGCGGGTGTGGGTGCAGCCGACAGGTCAAAGTCAAGGTCGCCCGGACACGATGCAATTGGGGCTCGGCCTGCGGCCAACAGCGCAAAGCCTCTGGCCCCATCCGGGGCATATACGCATGGGCTGTTCCCGGAAGCGTTGAGGAGTGTCCGCCCCAGCCTGGCGAGCAGCCAATCCTGCCGGTAGTAGTTATACATAGCGAACACGCCG
>CAMYIJ010000066.1 GCA_947258375.1 uncultured Acidimicrobiaceae bacterium | reverse complement strand
TGCTCGCAGCGATGCGATCGCGAAGGCAGCGACTGGGTGAGCGCGGTGACCGAGGAAACGCCGAACTTCTTCAGGAACGCCACGTTCGTGGCGATACGCCCGGCTGAACTCGGGACGGCGAGCCCGACGCCGGGACCCGGACGGTCATTGCGATAGTCCGGAGCCGGCCTCGCAGTCGGTGGGCGGGCCGGCCTCGCTAGGTTGTGGCCGATGTCCCGCGAGCCTCGTTGCGGAGGAATGCAGGTGAGCCCGATCGGAACTGTGCTGCGCAGCAAGCTCGACACGCGCTCGGCCGACTACCTGGCCAACGTGGCCGCGATGCAGGAGTTGTGGGACGAGGTTGCCGCCCAGCTCGCGCAGGTGCCGACGATTGGCGGCCAGCGCTACGTCGACCGCCACCGGCGCCGCGGCAAGATGCTGGTGCGGGAGCGCATCGAGGCGCTGGTCGATCCGAACACGCCGTTTTTGGAGCTGAGCCCGCTGGCCGGCTGGGGCACCCAGGACCCGATTGGCGTTGGTGTCGTCACCGGTATCGGGGTCGTCGAGGGTGTTGAGTGTGCGATCACCGGGTCCGACATGACGTATCGCGGCGGCTCGGTCAATCCGACGACGCTGGAGCGCATGGCCCGGTTCTACGAGATTGCCCGGCACAATCGGCTCCCTGTCATCGTGCTCAGCGAGTCCGCAGGGGCCGACTTGCCACGGCAGGCAGACATCTTCGTCCCGGGTGGCCAGCAGTTCCGCAACCTCACGCAGCTGTCCAAGCTCGGGATTCCCTCGATCACCGTGGCGTTTGGGCCGAACACGGCCGGCGGGGCCTACGTGCCGGGGATGTCGGACTACTCGGTGTTCGTGAAAGAGCGGGGCACTGCCTATCTCGGAGGGCCGCCGCTCGTAAAGATGGCGATCGACGAGATCGTCGATGAGGAGACGCTTGGCGGTGCAGAAATGCATGCCCGCACCAGCGGTCTGGCCGACTACCTGGCGGTCGACGAGATGGATGCGCTGCGCATCACTCGCCAGATCGTGCGGCATCTCCGGTGGCGCAAGCTGGGTCCCGGCCCGTCCGAGCCGGATGATCCGCCCGTGTACGACCCAGCCGAACTTTTGGGTTGTGCGTCTGCGGACGTCCGCGTCCCATTCGACATTCGGGAGGTGTATGCCAGGGTGCTCGACGGGTCCAGGTTCGAAGAGTTCAAGTCGCTGTACGGCGCCCAGCTGGTGTGCGGGTGGGGCTCGATCCACGGCTTCCCGGTCGGTCTGGTTGGCAACAACGGAATCCTCTTTTCGGAAGAAGCCAAGAAAGCAGCCCAGTTCATTCAGCTGTGCAACAAGACGGCGACTCCCCTCGTGTTCATGCACAACATCACGGGTTTCATGGTCGGCTCGAAGGCGGAGCAGGGCGGGATCATCGTCAACGGGGCGAAGATGATCAATGCCGTATCGAACTCAACGGTGCCGCACTTCAACCTGATGGTCGGCGCCAGCTACGGGGCAGGCAACTACGGCATGGCGGGGAAGGCCTACGACCCGCGATTCATCTTCTCATGGCCGAATCACCGCTTGATCTCGCGCAGCCAGATCGGAATGTACTCGAACGTCTCTATGGTCTCTTTCTCAAGAAAAGTGGTGACACCTGTGTCGCGGAAACAAAGACTGGAAGCGTACCGACAAAAAAGGCCCAAGAAGCATTAGAGTCCTTGTTAGAGCCGTTTCAAGACTTCATGCATCGGATCGAAATGGCCCGTGAAACCGAATTGGCGTTGTCGGCTGCGCACAGCAACGAGGTTGCCGGCGCGACCGAGTACGGCGTCTGGAGGCACTGATGGAGCCGGACCGTCCGCTGCGGCGCCTCCTCATCGCCAACCGAGGCGAGATAGCCGTCCGAATCGCTCGCACTGCCCACTGCATGGGGATGTCAACGGTCGGGGTCTACTCCGAACCGGACGCCAATTCGCTCCATGCCGACGCCGTCGACGTTGCCGTGTCCCTCGGTGGGGCGACTCCAGGCGAGTCGTACTTGCGCGGCGATGCCGTGATCCAAGCGGCCCTCGACACCGGTTGTGATGCCGTGCATCCCGGGTACGGCTTCCTCGCAGAGAATCCCACGTTCGCTCAGGCCGTGATCGATGCTGGATTGATCTGGGTCGGCCCGACACCGGACCAGATGAGGCTGCTCGGCGACAAGATCGCCGCAAAACGAACTGCGCTCGACGCCGGAGTGCCGACCGCAGCCGCAGTCCGTGTCGACCCCGGCAACATCCCCGAGGCGGTTCCGTTGCCCGTCGTGGTCAAAGCTGCTGCGGGCGGGGGCGGCAGAGGCATGCGGATCGTCAGGTCGAGCAGCGAGCTGGCCGATGCGGTTGAGGCGGCGGGGCGCGAGGCACTGTCGTCGTTCGGGGACGGCACCGTGTTCCTCGAGCCGTACATCGAGGACGCTCGCCATATTGAGGTGCAGATCATCGGTGATACCCACGGCCAGGTGATCCACCTGGGCGAGCGGGAGTGCTCGATTCAGCGGCGCAACCAGAAGATCCTCGAGGAAGCGCCGTCTGCCGGCATCACCCCGGAGATGCGCACCAAGCTCTGCGACGGGGCGCTCGCATTGGGGCGCCACGTCGGGTACCGAAACGCCGGAACCGTTGAGTTCCTCGTCGGCGCCGATGGTGCGATCAACTTCCTCGAAGTGAATACCCGCCTCCAGGTCGAGCACCCTGTGACCGAAGCCATCACCGGCATCGACCTCGTTGAGCTCCAGCTGCGGGTGGCTGCCGGTGAACCGCTGCCGATTCGTCAGGATGACGTGACGTTCAGCGGCCATGCCATCGAGGCTCGCGTTGTTGCTGAGGACCCGGCCGCGGGCTGGCTCCCTGCGGCAGGAGTCGTTGCGTTTTTTGAGCTGCCTGAAGGCGTCCGGGTGGACTCCGGCGTGCGGGTCGGGGCCTCGATCTCGGCGGACTACGACTCGCTGGTGGCCAAGGTCATCGCCCACGCCCCGACCCGGCAGCAAGCTGCGGCCACGCTGGCACGGGCGCTCCGAACTGGGCGCATCATCGGTGTGGCAACCAACCTGGCCAGCCTCGTTGCCATCCTGGAAGAAGCCGACTTCGCCCTGGCGGCGACCCCGACATCGTATTTGGCGGATCACCCTGATGTGACTGAGGCGCCCGGCCCAGAGGGCGACGATCGGCTGGCGCTCCTGCTCGCCGCCGTGTTCGCAGTTGAGCAGCGGGAGCGGCTTGCAGACGGTGTCACCGGGTTTGCCCCTTCAGGATGGCGCAACCTTCGCACCATGGGCCAGCGCGGGCGCTGGCTGCTGGGCGACGAGGTCCACTGGATCGAATCCATCATGGAGGGGTCGGTTGCCCGCGTCCTGGTTGGGCCGTGGCCTGCACCCGGTGACGATGGGAGCCTGGCGGAGGACACCCGGCGGGTGGTCACGGTCCGGCTCTTGGAGCAGGGGCCCGCCCGCCAGGTCGTTGAGGTTGACGGAAGGCGTCACGCGGTGGCCGTCGAGCTGGCAGGCGACGCAATCCACACGAGCAGCCGTGGCGGCTCACTGACCTGGACGAAGGTCCCCCAATTTGTCGAGCACGACGCAGAAGAAGCAGGCAGAGGGCCGGTCTGTCCGCTGCCCGGCACCGTGATCGCCGTCAACGCTGCCCTCGGTCAGTCGGTAGCTCCCGGCGACGTGCTCATGGTGATCGAAGCGATGAAGATGGAGCACAAAATCACTGCGGTCGCTGCCGCGGTTGTCGTGGATGTCCCGTTTGCCGTCGGTGATCGAGTCGACACCGGCGACCTCCTCGTACGGCTCGACGCAACCTGACCGACCGACCTCCTCCGGCGAACTCCGCGGTGGCGCCCCCGGCCTGATACGTTTGAGGCCTGATCGATGTACGGCGTTTGGAGGACGGAATGGGCACAGTGGTTGTTCGATATCGACCAAAACCGGAGCGGGCAGATGAGAACCAGCGTCTGGTCGAAGCCGTGTTCGACGAGCTGGCTGCCGGCGATCCCGGCGGGGTTCGGTACGCCACGTTCCGGCTTGCCGACGGCACGTTTGTACACATCGCAGAGGTCGAGTCTGAGCCAAACCCGCTCGGGTCGGTTGCCGCCTTCGCTGAGTTCCAGAAGGACATTGCGGATCGGTGTGAGCCGGGGGAAGGCCCCAACCCTCAAGCGGCCGTGCTCGTTGGTGACTACCGATTGCTCTCAGACGATATGACAGGCTGACGCTCGGGACTAGGCGTCTGCGCTGCTCGAGGGTCCGTCGGCGTCTTGTCCGGCGGCGCGATAGGTGAGGAGCGAGGCGAGCACGCCGGCCACTTCTGCCTGGTCGTCCACTCGATACGGGGCCTGCGTCGGTTCGGGCCCAACCTTGATGCCGACGTCGTGCTGCTCGAGGGTGGCGAAGGCGTCCTCGTCGGTGACGTCATCGCCGACGAAAACGACGGCGTCCGCACCAACGAGGCGACGTAGCCGTTGCAGCGCGGAGCCCTTGTGCAAATCGACGAGCGTGACTTCCACGATCATCTTGCCCTCCATGACCCGCAGCTTCGGGCGCGCCGCCGGGCCGCCGAGGACCATGCGAGCGGCGTCCGCCTGGAGGTCAGCCGCGACATTTCGATAGTGAAATGCCACGCCGGCAGGCTTCACCTCAACGTGGCTGCCGGGGAAACGGGTGGCTATCTGTTGCATCTCGCGAGCAATCGTGTCCCGCAGTGCCACCTGCGATTCGGGCAGGACGTCGTCGCTGCTCGTTTCCGCTCCGTGGCTGCCGAGCAGCATGATGTCCGGGGGCCGTCCGCTGAGGCGGCGCAGGTCGGCGAGCGTGCGGCCTGAGATCAGGGCGACACTCACATGAGGCAGTGCCGCCAGCGAGCCCAACGCCTCCATGGCTGCTGGATCCGGGACGGCAGCATCGGGGTCGTTCACCAGCGCGGCGAGCACGCCGTCGTAGTCCGATGCCACCAGCAAGGGTGAGCGTCGAGCGACCGATCGCAGCGCGGCGTCGAGCCCGGTCATCCTTCCAGGGCCTCGAGGCAGGCGTCCGCCCAGTGGTAGACGTCGTTGTTGCGCACGATCCTGCGCAGCGACCGCATACGGCGGCGCATCGCACGCGGTTCCATGGCCACCGCCCGCTCCAGCGTCTCCACCATTGCGTCGACGTCGTGTGGATTGACGAGCAGCGCCGCCGTGAGTTGTTCGGCGGCTCCGGCGAATTCTGAAAGGACGAGGACGCCGGTGTCGTCGGTTCGCGTTGCCACGTACTCCTTGGCGACGAGGTTCATCCCGTCCCGCAGCGGAGTCACCAGCATCACGTCTGCGGCCACGTACAGCCGAATGAGCTCCTCGAGCGGCAGGCTGCGATACATGTACTGAACCGGCGTGTAATCGAGCTGGCCGAGCTGGCCGTTGACGTTGCCGACGACCTCTTCGATCTGCCGGCGCATGTCCTGATAGGCGGGTACGCCCTCTCGGCTCGGGACCGCAACCTGGAGGAACTGGTAGCGCTCCGCGGGATAGCGTTCCACCAGGCTGCCGAACGCCTTGATGCGCAGATCGATGCCCTTGGTGTAGTCGAGACGGTCGACGCCGAGGACGAGCCGAGTCGGATCGCCCAGCTGGGCGCGTAGCTCGCCAACCCCGGCAAGCGTTGCCGGTTCACTGGCCATCTCGGCGAACTGGTCGGAGTCGATAGCGATTGGAGCCACCTGGACGCGTACGCTTCTGCCTCGAAACTGAAGCTCGGACGAGGTGCCGGTTGCGTCGGTGAACCGCCGGGCTGCCCTGGCGAAGGCCAGGGCGCTCTGGCGCGTCTGGAATGCAACGACGTCAGACCCCAGCAGCCCTTCGAGGATTTGGCGGCGCCACGGGAGCCTGGCGAACAACTCGAGAGGCGGAAACGGGATGTGCAGGTAGAACCCGATGGCCAGGTCGGGTCGCCGATCTCGCACCATCTTCGGAACGAGCTGCAATTGATAGTCCTGCACCCACACGATTTCGCCTGTGCCAACGGTGCGCAGCGCCGATTCGGCATAGAGGGAGTTGACCTCCTGGTACGGACGCCACCAGTGACGGTGGAACTGCGGCGATACCAGGGCATCGTGGTACAACGGCCACAACGTCCCGTTGCAAAAACCCTCGTAGAACCCATCGAGCTGGTCGGAGTTGAGCCGCACCGGCACCTGCTCGATGCCCTCGTGGGTGAACGGTGGGAGATCTAGATCAGGCGCTCCCGCCCAACCAACCCAGGCCCCTTCGCGCTCCCGCAGGATGGGTTCGAGCGCACGAACGAGGCCGCCGGGACTCATCGCCCAGCCGCCCTCTTCGGGCAGCTGACGAACGGGGAGGCGGTTCGCAACGACTACAACGCGGCGTCTCTTCGACATCACGCAGACCCTACCGCGCAGCGGCCATCGGCGAATCACGAAGTGACGATTGGCGGCTCATTCGGGGGCGCTCTCCGGCGTAGTCTTGGAGAGATGAAGGACGTGGAGACGAGCCTCATCCCGACGGTGATGGGATCTGTGCAGCTACGACGAGTTGGTCGCTGGAAGCTACCCGTTGAGGAACTGGCCACCGAGGATCGCACCATCGCTCAGCTTGGCCGGGATGGTTCGTTGCGGATCTTCTTCGGACCCGGTCGACGGGTGCGTCTCGAGGACGGGACCGACTGGCGTATCAAGGCTGCCACCTTGGGGCGGCACATCGTGCCCATCATCTCGTCGAAGGCGGGGACCGTTGCCTTGTCGGGGCCGCTGCACGCCCGGCGCAGCTACGGCATCAACGGCAAGGACTACGCATACTTTCTCATCCCCATGGGTCGCTCCGGTCTGCGCCGGCCGGCGTGGTGGGCTTTGCGTCGCCACGAGACGGAGATCGCCATCATCGATGATCGGCGCAGGGTGGTGGAGTGCAGTGAGCCCATCCCCGTTGCCGCCGTCGTGATGGCATTCACCTTGATGACGCACGGCATCCCCGGCGAAGGCAACCTCCGGCCGCAACAGGACTGACAGGTCGCGCGACGAGGGATGGGCGTCGTCGCGCTGGGCGAAGAGATGCCGTCCGCTCCTTCCGGCTCGGGCTCGGCTGGTTTCGGCCCAACGTCTCTAAGCTCCTGCACACCATGGCGCTTCCGATCTCGTTCTTGTCAGACTTCGGCCGCGCCGACGAGTTCGTCGGCGTTGTGCACGGAGTGATCGCCCGCATCGCTCCTGAGGTGAGAGTGATCGATATAGGGCATGATTTCCCCCGCGGCGATGTGCGGGCCGGGGCGCTTGCCCTGGTGCGCTCCGTGCAATATGTGCCTGAGGGCGTTGCGCTTGCGGTGGTCGACCCAGGCGTTGGCACCGAGCGCCGGGCGATATGCGCCAGGACCGAATGGGGTTACTTCGTCGGCCCGGACAACGGGCTGCTGGCGCCTGCGGTCGCCATGGTTGGCGGGGCCGACCTCATTGTCGCCATCGAGAACCAGGAGTTGCGGCTGCCGGCAGAGGGGGCAACGTTCCATGGTCGCGACGTTTTTGGTCCTGCGGCTGCGGTCATCGCGTCGGGCCAAGCGAGTATCGAGGACCTGGGACCGTTGGTCTCTGGGGACACGGTGACTCCGCTCATGATCCCGCTCGTCGAGCATCAGAATGGCGCAGCGGTCGGCGAGGTCCTCTGGATTGACCATTTCGGCAACGCCCAAACCAACATCGCACCTGACGATCTCGCTCTGCTCGGCCTCAATCGGGGTGACGATGTCGTCCTGCGAATCGGCGCCGCCGAACATCGGCTGACATGGGTCACGGCATATGGAGAGGTGCTACCGGGGGAAGGGTTGCTCCACGTCGACTCCTACGGTCAGATCGCGGTTGCGGTGCGGGAAGGCAGAGCGGACGAATCGTTCCCGCTTGCGGCCAACGTTTCCGTCTCCGTGTGCCGGCCGTCCGGAGGCAATCGGATAGAGATTCAGAGTGTGAACCCGGACGTCTGAGCCTTGATGAGGAATGCCGCAAGGATGAGCACCAGGAGGCCCAGGACGACGGCTGCCGTGGTCGGTCGCATGCCGCGGACGATAGTGGCATGAACGCAGCAAGCAGCAGCGGTCGCCTCGCCTGGTACACCAAGCCGAATTGTGGACTGTGCGACGACGCCTGGCCGCACGTCAGGCGAGCTTCCCGCATCCTGCGGCTCCCCGTCGACGTCGTTGACATCAGCGGCAATCGCAAGCTGGTTGCCGCGTTCGGGACTCGGCTGCCCGTGCTGGCGAACGGGGAAAGAGTGCTGGCTGAGGGCGTGATCTCTGGTTATCAGGCGTGGCGGGCGATGGTGCGTGTGCGGCTGAACCCGGGGAAGTAGTCGAGCGCCAACGCGCTACGACCTGACTTCTGCCTCGGTCCGAATGCGGGCGTCCTCGCGGATCTTCTGCTTGGACTTGCGCTGCAGCCACGCCATCAGACCAGCGAGAAGTATGAAGCCAAAGAAGATGGCGAAGCCGATGATCCAGTCATTGCCGCCGGACGCTCCTTGCAGCGCCTCTTCGCGGAGTGCGGCCTGCCACTCCTGCTCGATGTCGGCCCAGCGGTCGCCGTCTGGCTCGACCAGCACGTCGACGCCGTACTGATCCACGGCGTATTGCACGAGATCGGCAATGGGTGACTCCTGGAACTGTGGGTTCCACGTGTAGACCGCAGGCTGACTCGCTTGTGTCCAGTCTGTAGTTTCGATGCCCTCACCTGTGGGATCCCGGAAGAACGCTCCTCCGCGCATCTGGCTGTGGTGGAGTTCGAGCTTGTCGGCGACCCGTGACAAGTACCACTGCCCGACGACCGAGGCCAGGGGCTCGGGGTACCCCGCTTCCCCCTCCCGAGCGGCGACACCCCACAACGCGGCATATGCCAGGCCAAACGCCTGGGCCTCCTCGAACCGGCGCCCCTGAAGCGTGCTGACGAAGACGGTGGAATCCTCGTTGAACGCCGCGGCGTGCAGCAGCTGGCCCGCGGTCACCAAACCCGTGGGGTCGAGGTCGTCGTCCTGATTGAAGATGCACAGGCTAAGCTGCGGGAGCGTCACCTGATCTTCTTCGCGGTGTCGGGCCGTGGCGGCCGCATTGTCGGCGAGACGGAGTCCTTGACCCTCGCTGATCGACGGACTTTTCGAGACGACGAGCAGCTCGGTTTCGCCGGCCACGCTCCACTCCGTATCCGGGAAGTGATCCTCGCACCCAGCGAGAGCGGGAGCGGCGGTAGCGAGGCTGAACGTGAGGCCCAGTACGACGAGCCCCGTTGCGGTGAAGAGTCGGCGTGCCACGATCCCATGGTATCGCCTCGACCCCCCTGAGAAGGTCAGGCGGCTGAGGTCGTGCATTGTTTCACTAGATTGTTGCGTCGTGAGAACATCTATCCCGCCGGCCACGGTGTCGCGGCTCCCGATCTACTTGCGGACGCTCGCCGATCTCCCCCCTTCGCAAACCACCTGCTCGTCCGAGCAAATGGCGGCGCTTGCCGGGGTGAACTCGGCGCAGGTCCGTAAGGATCTCTCTTTCCTGGGTTCTCACGGCACACGTGGCGTCGGTTACGGGGTGTTGGAGTTGCGCAGCCAACTGCGCCGGGCGCTCGGCCTCAACACCGACTACGCCGTGATCATCGTCGGTGCCGGCAATCTCGGCGCGGCGCTCAGCAACTACGGCGGATTCGAAACGTGGGGCTTCGCGGTCGTCGCCATCGTCGACGCCGACCCGGCAAAGATCGGAACAGAGGTCGCCGGAATCCAAGTTGAGTCGATCGATCAGCTGGAGCACATCGTGGCGGAGCGGTCGGTGGAGATCGCGATCATCGCTACGCCGTCGCGGGTCGCCCAGGACGTGGCGAACCGGGTCACGGGCGCCGGTGTGCGCTCCATCCTCAACTTCGCTCCTGCGGTGCTCGACGTTCCCGCCACGGTGAAGGTGCGGCGCGTCGATCTGTCGACTGAGCTCCAGATCCTGACCTATCACTTGCAGCAGTAGTCACCCATGAGGTACGGCCGCAGCGCGGCCGCAACAGCCCCCTCGACCTCATTGCCACCGGCTATACCGTGGCGTCTTCCCTCTCGTAGCGGTCGAGAGCCACGACGAACATGACGAAGAGGACGAAGGACGCCAGCGTGATCGCGATGGCGGGGATGCGGACCTGGAAGGAGTTCAGCCCTTCGGTCACCGCCGGCTTCAGTCCGCGGGGTGCGTACACGACGAACAGCATGCTGCCGATGACCATCCAGCCGAACGTCGCCGCCCCGGTGACGAGGAAGGCGAGGCGGGTTCCCAGATTGGTGTAGAGCAACAAGTACCCCGTTCCAATGAACGCAACGATCGACACGACGGTGATCAGGATGCCGCGGGCGGCGACGGAGAAGTCGGAAGTCTCGCCGGTGGTGCCGTCGACCTGCTTGAAGATCGCATCGTATGCGTCGCCGAGCCAGCCTCGGAGCTGCGGCACGAACGCCAGAATCGAGATGATCACGGCTGCGATGCCGATCATCTCGAGCGCAGACAGCCCGCGCTCGTCTCGGTGGAGCGTGCTCAGTAGCGGGCGCAACCTCCGCATCACATAGTCCTCTCGTATGCGGTGATCAGAGCGATGTCCTCGGCGCTCAGGATCTGACCGAACGCAGGCATGCGTCCCGAACCGAGACCGTTGACGCCGTAACTCTGGTTGGCCACTGAGCCGCGAATGATGAATTGAATCTGGTCATCGACGCTGGGGAACTGGATGGCGGAACGGCCGTCCAGAAGAGATGGGCCCCATGCCCCGGAACCGGCCTGCTGCTCGTACGCAACGCCGGCTTGGTACCCGCCCGTGTGGCAGCGGGCGCAGAACCCGTTGAACAGACCAACGGCGCGCTCGGCCTCGGCAGCGGAGAGGCCGGCTTCGCCGGCGACCTGGTTGAAGTCGACCTGCCACAGTTGCTGCTCAGCCGATTCCCGCAGGAACGCAAGGCCCATTTCGACCCGTTCGAGGAATACGTCCTGCCGTTCGGTGAGGAGACCGAGCGTGAGGTGCGCCGTGTCCAAATCGAGCAAGAAGATCTCAGCGCGGGCGAGGTCCTCCACCGGCTCTCCGGTCACGTCGGTGCCGGTGAAGGCGTTCTCCGGGTCGAGCACCAGGTCGTACAGAGGAGGCAGTGACGGGTCGGGGATGAGCTGCACCTGCGGGATGCGGTTGCCGTCCGCATCGAGTACTGGGGCGCCGTCTGGATCGACCTCGTCCACGACCTGCCGAACGAGAACGGTTTCATCGACGATTGCGCCGATCTCGGTGAGGCGAATCTCCACTTCGTCCGTGAGGCCGTCACGGTCGGTATCGGTGCCCGGACTCCCACAGCTCGATCCGACCGCTGCGGCGGATGCTGCCGTGCAGGTGCCGTCGCCGGCCATCAGGAAGCGGATCTCGGACGGGAACGTCTCAATGACGGCAAATCGATCCGGTGCGGTGAGAACGTCTTCGAGCTCCGCTTCTTGTTCGACGATGAGGCGGTCGACGGTTGCCTGCCCAGCGGCGATGCGGGCGAGGGCGTCGTCAACCATCCCTTCAACTTCGTCGACGGCTTGGCCTTGCGTGATCTGGATCGACTTGAGGTATTCGATCACCTGGTCGACCTCTTGGACCGTCATGGCGCCGCCGCCCTCGAGACCGCTTGCCGGCATTGGGGTACCGGAGCGCCCGTACTCGATCCAATGCCGCACCTCGTCCTCTTCGAAGCGGAGAAACACGTCGTTGATGGAAGGCGCCGTCCATGCCACGTCGAGTCCGCTGCGGGCTTCGACGAATGGCGCAGCACCGCCGCCGCCGTCCGGGCCGTGGCAGTTGATGCAAGAGAAGGTGCTGTACCAGTGCTCGCCCTCCTCGATGTCTCTCTCTTCGAGCTTCTCGGCTGCGGCAACTTGGCGATCGCCCTCGTTGATGAAGTACACCGGTAGCGCCACGGCAAGCACCGCCGCAGCAATCACGGCGACATTGAGCACGCGCGTCACGCGCTTGTTTTCTAGTTCGTCGTCCGACAAGTACGGCTGGAGGTTCTGCGGGGTCTCCTCGGGCGCACGCGAGCGGCGGCGGCTGCTGAGGAACAGATATCCAACCCACGCCAGGAACGCCGCAGCGGCGATGGTGAGGACCACCGAGCCGACACCGACATTGGACGGCTCAACTGGGCCGTCGTCCGCCGCGACGAGCAGCAGTGGTCGTAGGAGATCGATCATGTCACGCACCCACCGACATCAAATACACGACGGACCTTGCGGGTAGGCGATGGTCTTCACCTTGGCCCGCGACGTCTGGATCACCTGGCCGGTCAGCACGATGAGCGAGTTGGTGTCCCCGTCGACCTCGACGGCGAACCTGTCCATATTGCGTGGTGCGGGACCAGACTCGTACTCGCCGTGGAAGTTGTAGCGGGAGCCGTGGCACGGGCATTCAAACCCCTGCGACGGAACACAGGACGGCAACCGGCAGCCGAGATGGACACATCGCTGCCACATCGCCATCAACGCCGGCTCGCCACTGCCGCCCCCGGCGACCACCGGCAGTCCGGCAAACGAACTCTCCGGGACTTCAGCCTCGGGGATGGGCACGATCCAGCTCTGTGCGGATGCCACGAACTTCGGGACGATGCTGCCGTCGCTCTGGATGATCTCTGCGCGCAGGTCGTTGATGTTGCCTGCATTGATCGGCGTGCCGAAGCCGCCCTTCAGCTTCGGCCAGAGGAACGCAAGCCCGGCGATGGCGAATTGGCCGAGGAAGATGCCGAAGATGACCAGCAGCGAGCGATTGAAGAACTTGCGGCGCTCAACACCCATCTCGGCAGGGGTGAGCTCTTCCCGCATGGCCAGCGGATCGGCGGGCGGTGCGGTTGGCGTTACGTCTTCGTCCTCTGGAGGCGCCATCACGGCAACGGCCGTCTCCCCGCCGCCTGCCTGCTTGGATTTGGTAGCCGCCTGGTCGCGGCGCTTGGCACGTTTGTCGAACTCGCCGGTGATAGGCCCGGCATCCTCGCCGCGTCGCATCGCCACCGTGAGCACGCCGACGATGACCAGGAGGCCTGCGCCGACGATGCCGATGATGAACAGTGTTGATGCGCTCATGAGTACCTCAGAAGTCGAAGAAGACGCCGTCGGCCCACGGATACGTGAAGTTGAAGCCGGGGCCTCTGAAGAACGAGCCGTAGATCGTCAGGATGGCCGCAGCGAAAATGAAGAAGCTGAAGATCATGATGGCCAGCTTGCGATCGGATGGCCGCACTGATGGGTTGCGATCGATATAGGGAATGATGGCGATGCCACCGATGCCGAAGCCGGGGATGATCACGCCGGCGACCTGTGGGTCGAAGTAGGACAGCAGCTCCTGCAGACCGAGGAAGTACCAGGGCGCCTTCGAGGGGTTGGGCTGCTCGTTGAAGTTGGCGAACTCGAGCAGCGGGGCGTCGACGAACACCGAGAAGATCAGCAGCGCGGCAGTGCATGCCAGGAGGGCGACGAACTCGATCGCAACCAGGTGCGGCCAGGTGCTCACCTTGTCGGTCGGCTCGCTCTTGACTTGTTGGATCGCCCCAGCCTTCACCACCGTCAGCAGCCTCTGGGTGCGCACACCGTCAGGGATCGCAGGGGCTGCGGCGGGAGCTGGGGCGGCACCGCCGCCGGCTGCCGCTGCGGCGACCGGGACGGGTGCGGGAGCGGCCTCTCCGGCGAACTGCGGTGACGGGCCTCCATCCCACTTGGCCCGCGCCATGGCGGCGCGGCGCAACAGCTCGGACGGCACGCCGTACTCGGCTGATTCTGCGGCGAGGTCGCGGGTGGGGCCTCCGCTTGCGGCTGCGGGCGCCACTGCTGCGGGCGCCGCAGCTGCCGGCGGTGTCTCGGCTGCGGGAGCCGGTCCGGGAGCCGGAGCCCCGGTCATCTCGGCGAGCATCACATCGACGCTCACGCCCTTTGCCTTTGCCTTGGCTTCGACCGAGCGGCGGAAGAGCGATTCCGGAATCCCAGCGGCCTCGGCCGCAGCAGCCATATCCATCGCTTCGCCCACCGGTGCTGTCGCTGCAGGTGCAGGGGCTTCGGCCGCAGGCGGTTGCGGCGCGGCAGCAGGAGGCTCTTCGCCCTTCATCTCGGCAAGAACCTCGTCAACCGTACGTCCCTCGGCCTTGGCGCGAGCCTCGGCCGATCGCCGGAGAATATGTTCAGGAATCTCTGCCACAGCGCTCCTTACAGCGGTCCGGAGATGCCGCCGTCTTTGCGTACCCGCCAGAAGTGAACCGCCATGAAGATGACGATCACGAATGGCAGGAATAAGACGTGGAGAACGTACCAGCGCAGCAACGTGTCCGGCGTGATCTGTACGCCGCCGATCAAGGTGAAACTGACTTGGTCGCCGATGACCGGTGCGTAGCGGCCCATGTTCGACCCGACGGTGACGGCCCACAGCGCCAACTGGTCCCAGGGGAGGAGGTACCCGGTGAACGACAGGAGCAGCGTCAGCAGCAGCAGGATGACGCCGACCACCCAGTTGAACTCACGCGGCGGCTTGTACGCACCGTGATAGAAGACCCGTGCCATGTGGAGGAAGACGGTCAGCACCATCGCATGGGCACCCCAGCGGTGCATGTTGCGAACCAGCTGCCCAAAGGCGACATCGGTGGCGAGGGCCTGGATGTCCTGGAATGCCTGTGGCGACGTTGGCCGGTAGTAGAACATCAAGAAGATGCCGGTGATCGTCAGCAGGATGAAGAGGAAGAAGCTGAGACCGCCGAGGCACAAGGTGTAGGAAAGGCGCACGCCGTGCCGCTTCACCTTCACCGGATGGAGGTGGTACAGCACGTTGTTCATGATGACGTACGAGCGATTTCGTGGGCTGTCGGAATAGCCATGACGGAACGGCGATCCCGGGCGGAAGATGCTCGACCACACCTGGCTGGAGCGAATGTGGTCGCCAACCTCAGCAAGGCGATCCTTCAGCCCGACGCGGCCGTTGCCGTTTCCGTTGGCCACCTGTTCTCCCTCGTCCGCTTCCTCAGCGCCGGCAGTTTCACCGACCGGCGCCGCTGGTCAAAATCCCGTTCCTACCAGCGCATGCCGTAGGAATAGCCGTTCTTGAAATCCCTCTGGCCAGTGTTGTACTCCCAAGGTTTTAGCTCGAATTCCTCGCCTTGATCGGCGAGCGAACCGGCAAACTTCCCAAGCGTGATCACGCCGGTGGGGCAGCGGTCGATGCACAACGCACACCGCGTGCACTCGTCCTCGTCAACGATGAAGAAGCCCTGGTTTTCGCTGCTGTCGCCCGGGTTGTCAACGTTGGTGCCCTCGGCGATGGCGTCGATCGAGAGGTAGTGGATGCACTTCCACGGGCAGATGTCGACGCACCCCTCGCAGAGGATGCACTCAGACTGGTCGATGTGGAGGAACTGCTTCGGCTTGACGGCGGCCGTCAGGTACGCGCCGTCCACGGCGGCGAGTTGATAGTCGTCGCGCATCGGCGGTGTCTCGAACCAGATGTCGGTCTTGGCCATGGTGCTACTTCTCGACCTTGCTCAGCGGGCGGCCGTACGTCGAGACGGGCTGAGGCGGGGGAGCGGTTTGCGCACGCTGCTGCCATCCCTGCCATTGGTACATGGCGACGGCGACGGCACCAAGCACGACGACGGAATACGTGCCGGACACGATGTCCTTGACCGCGGCGTAGCTCACCGAGATCTCATTGTTGAGCAGCAGCCACGGTGGGATGGTGACGGCGATCTTCTGGGGTGTCCACTCCCACACCGACTGCGTCAACGTCAGCCATTGGTTGGGGATGACGCCGAACAGGATCATCATGACCGAGACGAATACGAATGCCCCGATCGAGGCCCGAGCCCAGGTCATCGAACGCTTGTAGAGGAAGGCCAGAGTGATGCCACCGAGGAGCACGAGCGTGCCGCCGAGTGAGATGAGCTGGCCGATGAGCTCAAAGATCCAGCCACGCGGTATCGCCGGGTAGATGTCGCGTCCCAGTGCGTCGGTCTCTGAAAGCCCTGTGAAGTGAGCGATCAGCGCACCACCGATGGCGCCGACAAGACCAAGCACGATGGCCAAGGTCCCGATCAGCTGGTAGCGACGGATCTCTTTTTCGGTGGTCTCTGCCATGTCCTCGCCTGGGCGGGTCCGGGGACGGTTCGCTGAAGCGCCATTCTATGCATGGCAGATCGCCAGTTGACATCTGGTTTGGAGAGGGCATGGATGGCACCCGTTTTGCGACTGCACTTTGTTCTTCCCGGTCAACCTCGTAGGCTGCCCGCCGCCACCCGCGCGTGGCGTTGGAAGGCTGCCAGACGCAGAGGAACCGCCAGCGGTGACGTCCGACATCACAGAGACTTCTGACACTTCGACGGCGTCCGTGTCGACGGCCGGGCCGGCTTCTGCGCCTCGCACGCAAGGGTTTGCCTTTGCCAGCCTGATCTTTTTCGTGATCTCGCTCGTGCTCGGCGGCCTTGCAGGCGTTCAGCTGCTCGTCCCCGATCTGTTTGCGGGCGTCGAGTTCCTCACGTACGGGAAACTCCTGCCGATCGCCACAGACATGTTCCTTTACGGCTGGCTCACTATCGGCCTGGCCGGGGCCTTGCTCTACGCAGTAGGCGACGCCGGCGGCATTGGAATCCCTCGCACCCTCGCCGCACGATCGACGCTCGGACTGCTCTCACTCGGTGTTGTCGTGGGATCGGCCGGTATTGCCTTCGGGTTCAACGAGGGGCGCCAGTACCTCGAGTACCCGCTGTGGGCTGATGTGTTTCTCCTCGCCGGTTTTGTTGCACTTGCGGCGACCATTGGTCGGATGACGCGGCGGGCGCCGATCAACGCCGGGCCGGTGCGTTGGTACGCCAATGCGGCCGCCTGGTGGCTCGTGCTGGCATTTGCCGTGGGCAACATCCCCGGTATCTCCGGCGTCGCAGGCGCCTTCCAGACATCCTTCTACCGAGCCTCGATCATCGGTCTGTGGCTGGGAGCTGCCGCCGTGGGTGTCGTGTACTACCTGATTCCTCGGGTCGCCGGTCGAGACGCTTTTACGCCGACGAGGCTCACGGTGCTCGGGTTCTGGTCGCTGACGTTCGTTTGGGCCTTCACCGCTCCCTCCAACCTGACGTATTCGCCTGCCCCGGATTGGCTCGAAACGGTTGGCGTCATCTTCTCCCTCGGGCTCTTGATTCCCCCGCTCATCATCGTGAGCGATCTTCTCGTGGCAATGCGTTCTCGATGGGAGGACGCCGCGGGCAGGGCTGGGCTCAGTTTCATCGTGCTCGGCAGTGTGCTCCTGACAATGTGGCCCGTCGCCAACCTCGCACTTGCCTTCCGGTCGTCGAGCGGCATCGTGCAGTTCACCGACTGGGTTGCGGGCGTTGAGGCGCTGGCCCTCTACGGAGCGTTCTCCGCCTGGTTGTTTGCGTACTACTACGTGGCCGGGGGCGATCTCTTCAGAGGATCCGCCGGCCGTGGGCTGCGCCGGCTCCACTACGCCGGCACGGTTCTTGGGCTGGCACTGTGGGTCGGTGCGTCGCTGCTTGCCGGGCTCACGACGGGCTGGACCTGGGTTGCGACCGCCAACGAGGCGACCGTGCCCGCTGCCGGCGTCGGTTTCGCCAACACCCTGGCAGGGGTCGAAGGCTTCTACGTCACCCGCTTCGTCGGTTTTGTCGTGTTTCTCATCGCCCAGCTCGTGTTCGTTCTCAACCTGGTGACAGCGCGGGGTTTGGTGCGGGATCGGCATGCCGACACGGCTCCGACGGATATCGACCCTGAGCTCGCCCTCGAAGGTGGAGGACCATCGCGTTTGCCGGTCGTCGTCGTTGCGCTCTTCGTTGCTGCCGCCACGTTCGTGTGGCTGATCCCGTGGGCTGAGACAGCAGGCACCGACGCCACGATCCGCGCAGACGCCAACCGCAGCTACGCAGGCGATGTTGCCGACGGCCGCGACATCTACGTGCAGGAAGGCTGCTGGTACTGCCACACCCAGCAGGTACGTCCCATCGTGGCGGACGTGGGGCTAGGCCCGGTCTCTGTTGTTGGGGACTACGTGTACGAGACGCCGGTGCTGTTCGGCGTGCAGCGCATCGGACCGGATCTGATGCATGCCGGGGCGCGCCCTCCAACCGATGACGTGGCGTGGCTTGCGGACTACCTCGCCGATCCTCGGTCGGAGCGTTCGTACTCGATCATGCCGTCCTACGATCATCTGTCTGATGGTGAGCTCGCCGACCTTGCCGCCTATATCGCCGGATCGAAGTGAACCCGTGGAACAGCTGATTGCCCAGATTGCCGAAGCGATCGGATACCCCGCCGAGTTGGTGGAGCGATCCGCAGCAGCCCGCGCCGCCGCCATGGGCGTGAGCGTCGAGCAGGTGCTCCAGCAGTGGTCGGGCGGCGAGGTGGCCGCATTTGCGGCTGCACCGCCTCCGGCTGCATCTGCCGCTGCGGCCCCGGCCCCGGCGTCGGCCGAAGCGACCTCCGCACCGCAAGAACCCACGTCGAGCGGACCTGAGGTTGAAGTTCTGGCCCCGGCCGAGGCGGACGCATCGGGTGACGACGAGTCGCCGGACGAAGCTGCTGAGGGTGCGCATACGGCGCCTCCCGAGCCACGGGTCCCCAGGGGCTCGGTGCTGTCAGGCTTTCCACGATGGCTGGCGGCTGCCTTCGTGATCATCCCTGCGATCGCCATGTTGTACTTGATGCGAGCCCCGGACGGGCCCGATTGCGGCGTGTCCGGCCAGCTCGCCGTCGACCCGGTGAGCGGCGTTGCCGTGAATTGCGATGGAACACCGTACGGCGTGGATGTCATCAACTTCTTTTCGATGGGGCAGGAGATCTACGACGTTCGATGTGCAGCGTGCCACGGCGCCGATGGTGGCGGTGGCGCCGGGCAGGTGCTCGCAGGCGGCGCAGTACTCGCAAGCTTCCCGAGCGGGCAATGTGCCGCACACGCTGAATGGGTTGCACTCGGCACCGCCAACTTCCCGGAGGCAACCTACGGAGCGCTCGCCAAGCCGGTTGGTGGATTTGGGCAAATGCCGGGATTTGAGGGGACTCTCACGGAAGAGGAGATCGCTGCGGTCGTGCTCTACGAACGCGTCGCCTTTGGCAGCGAGCCGCTTCCCGAGGCCGAGGCCGATTGTGGTCTTGGGGCCGACGGCGACCACGCTGGTGCCGTGCAGGGCCCGCGCGTCCAGTTGCGCGGCCTGCAGGCGGCCGAAAAAGGCCTTTACCGCATTGGCCGAGGTGAGCACGAGGTAGTCGGTTTCACCCAGGCGGGCGATTTCAGCGTCGAGTTCCTCCCAGCTTTGCGGCGGGACGATTTCGATGACCGGGCAGGCGATCGCCTCGGCCCCCTGTTCTTCAAGCAGGGCGGAAAAGGCGCCTGTCTGCTCGGTGGTGCGTGTTACCAGGATGCGTTTGCCGAACAGCGGGCGCTTGTCGAACCAGCGCAACTCTTCGCGCAGCGAGACGACCTCGCCGACGACGATGATGGCCGGCGGCTTGATCTGCGCCTCGGCCACCTTTTCGACGACATCGCCGAGGGTTGCGACCAGGGTCTGCTGGCGCGGGGTGGTGGCCCAGCGGATGACCGCCACCGGGGTGCTGGCAGGGCGTCCGTGGGCGATCAGTTGTTTCGAGATCAGCGCCAGGTTGGCCATGCCCATGTAGAAGACCAAGGTACCGAGGCCGGTGGCGAGCTTTTCCCAGTCGAGGCTCGACATCTTTTTTTCGGGGTTTTCGTGCCCGGTCACCAACCCGAGGCTGGTGGTGTAGTCGCGATGGGTGAGGGGGATGCCGGCGTAGGCGCCGGCGGCAAAGCCGGAGGTCACCCCGGGGACGACCTCGAAGGGGATTCCCGCTTGCTGCAGGCACAGGGCCTCTTCGCCGCCGCGCCCGAAAATGTAGGGGTCGCCCCCCTTGAGGCGCACCACCACCTTGCCCTCGCGGGCCTCGGCGATCAGCAGTTCGTTGATCTTCTCCTGCGGGCGGTGGTGGTTGCCTGCTTTCTTGCCGACATAGATCCTCTCGGCATGCTCCGGCAGCTCTCGGAGAAAGGCCGGGTTGGCAAGGTAGTCGTAAACGACCACATCGGCACGTCTCAGGCAGTCGCGTCCCTTGACGGTGATCAGGCCGGGGTCGCCGGGGCCGGCGCCGATGAGATAGACAATTCCTGTTTTCACTTTAGCCATTCTGCCTGAAAAGCGGCAGGGGCACGGCATGCCGTGCCCCTGCGGACAAAAGGGAGGGCGGTGCCAAATCCCTCAGACGTCTTCGCGGGTTTCGTTGAAGGTTTCGTGCTGGTAGACCTCGTTTAGAATCTTGCCTGCTCCCTGGATGATCAGGTCGTCGGCCAGCGAGATGCCGGTTGCTTCGGCCTCTTCCGGCTTGCAGGTGGCGGTCTTTTTGAGGAATTTCTGGCCGTCGACACTGGAGACGATTCCGGTCAGCGTGAGGGTCTCCCCCTCAACGGTGCCGAAGGCCCCGATGGGAACCTGGCAGCCGCCTTCAAGGCGGCGCAGCACGGCCCGCTCTCCCTTAACCGCCGCGGCGGTTTCCGGATGGTTGAAAAAGTCGATCAGGGCGTTGATTTCATCGTCGTCGATGCGCGATTCGAGCCCCAGCGCCCCCTGGCCGATGGCCGGCAGGGACACCTCGGTGGGGAGGTACTCGCTGATCTGATTGGAGAAGCCGAGGCGGTTCATGCCGGCCGCGGCCAGAACCACGCCGTCGAGGTTGTCTTCGGTCAGCTTGCGCATGCGGGTTTCGACATTGCCGCGGATATCGACCATCTGGAAGTCGGGGCGCAGGTGGAGCAGCATCGCCTTGCGACGCAGGGAGGATGTGCCGATGCGGGCCCCCTGGGGCAGGTCGCGGAACGAGGCGAAGCCGGGCTTGAGGATGATGATGTCGCGGGGGTCTTCGCGCTCGGTGATGCAGCGCAGGGAGAGCCCCTTGGGGAAGATGGTCGGCACGTCTTTCATCGAATGAACGGCGATGTCGATTTCACCGCGCAGCATCGCCTCTTCGATTTCCTTGACGAACAGCCCCTTGCCGCCGACCATGGCCAGCGGGACGTCGAGGATCTTGTCGCCCTGGGTCTTGATCTTGGTCAGGGTGACCTCCAGGCCGGGGTGCTTCTTTTCGAGTTCCGACTTGACCCAGTTGGCCTGCCAGAGTGCCAGTTGACTGGCGCGGGTGCCGATGCGCAGCGTCTTTTTTGCCATGGGGAATGCGACTCCTTTATGGTGATTCCAAGCGAAAAGGGTTTGTGTTGTTTATCCCAACTCCGCGAGACCTTGCCGGCAAATAGCGCAAGTCATTTACCTGCCTAAGGGATCAAAAAATCACCGATTAACCTATGGGTGAACCTTAGGTTTTTTGAAACCCTTTTTCAGGTCAAGCACTTACACTCTTTATCCGCCCCAGTCTCGCGGAGCTGGGATTATTCTTCGGTGGCCTCGGTTTCGAGGTTGAACAGGGTGCGGACCGCGTCGACATAGCGGTCTCCCGAGGCGTCGTTCTGGGACTGCTTGAGAACGGTGGTCGGCTGGTGAAGCACCTTGTTGATGATGGCCGCGGTCAGGGCTTCAATAGCCTTGCGCTCCTTTTTGTCGAGGTCCTTGAGGTTGGCGAAGGTCTTCTGCAGTTCGCCCTGGCGGATCCCCTCGAGTTTCTTGCGCAGCCCGACGATGGTCGGCACCACGTCGAGGCTGCCGAGCCAGCGGAAGAACTGGCCGATTTCCTGGTCGATAATCGCCTCGGCCTTTTTAGCCTCCTTGTGGCGCTCCTTCAGGTTGGCCTGAACCACCCCCTGCAAATCGTCGACATCGTAGAGGTAGATGTTGTCGATCTTGTTGACCTTGGGGTCGATGTCGCGGGGGACGGCGATGTCGATGAAAAACATCGGCTTGTTTTTGCGCTGGCGAATGACTTCCTCGACTTTGTCGTGGCCGAGGATGAAGTTGGGGGCGCCGGTGGAGGTCAGCACGATATCGACCTGGTGCAGCTTCTGGGGGAACTCCTCGAAGGGGATGGCCTGCCCCTGAAACTCTTCGGCCAACTTCTCGGCCCGCTCGTAGGTGCGGTTGGTGACCATCACCGAGGCGGCGCCGTTATTGAGGAAGTGGCGGGCGGCCAGCTCGCACATTTCGCCGGCGCCGATCAGCAGAACCTTCTTGTTGTCGAGGGTGCCGAAAATCTTGCGGGCCAGTTCGACGGCGGCAAAGGAGACCGAGACGGCGTTGCTGGCGATGTCGGTTTCGGTGCGCACCCGCTTGGCGACGGAAAACGCCTTGTGCAAAAAGCGGTTGAGAATCAGCCCGACGCTCTTGAATTCGGTGGCGTAGCCGTAGGCCGTTTTGATCTGGCCGAGGATCTGCGGCTCTCCGATCACCATCGAATCGAGACTGGCCGAAACCCTGAAGACGTGGCGGATCGCCTCTTCGCCCTGGTATTCGTAAAGATGCGACTCGAGCTGTTCAAGCGGGATGCCGTGGTAGGTGGAGAGAAAGCGCTTGAGGATGCCGTGGTAGGTGGAGAGAAAGCGCTTGAGCTGCCCGACCGCGGCGTCGACGTCACGACTGGTGGCATAGAGCTCGACCCGGTTGCAGGTGGAGACGATCACCCCTTCGGAAATGGCCGGCAGGGCGGTCATCTCGTGAAGAGGTTTGTCCATGGCGGTGGGCGAAAAGGCGACCCGTTCGCGTATTTCTACGGGGGCTGTTTTGTGGCTGAGCCCCACGACGATAATGTTCATGGTTCCACTTCTCAAGTAGGGTGTTACGGACGCTATCGCCCTTCCATGGCGCTGAAGCTGTGCATGTCCGACAGCAGCAGATTGACTCCGAGGAAGGTGAACAACAGGCACAAAAAGCCGATAATGGCAAAGATTGCCGCCCGCCGGCCGCGCCATCCGATGGTCAACCTGCCGTGGAGCAGGGCCGCATAGAGAAACCAGGTGATCAGGGCCCAGGTTTCCTTGGGATCCCAGCGCCAGTAGCCTCCCCAGGCCGAATTGGCCCAGACGGCGCCGGAGATGATCCCCATGGTCATCAGCGGAAAGCCGAAGGAGAGGCACTTGTAGTTGATGGTGTCGAGGATCTCAAGCGACGGCAGGCGGTAGTAGAGGGCGGAAAACTTCTTGCTCTTGAGCATGCGCTCCTGCAGCAGGTACATCACCCCGGCGACGAAGGCGACGGTGAAGACGGCGTTGCCCAGAAAGGCCAGGGTCACATGCACCGGGAACCACCAGCTGTCGAGGGCCGGGTTCATCTCCTTGATGGTTTTCGGCGCGGCCGAGCCGAAGACCATCAAGGTCAGCGCCAGCGGGCAGCTGAAGGCGCCGAGCACGGTCATGCGGTAGCGGGCGTCGAAGATCAGGAATATGCCGACGATGGTCCATGCGAAGAAGGAAAGGGACTCGTGAAGATTGGCCACCGGCGTGTAGCCTGCCTCGACGTAGCGAGTAATCAAGGTCGCGCAGTGGAGAACGAACCCGCCGAGCAGAATCCAGCGGGCCAGCTGGCCGGCCTTCGCCCGACGGGCGATGACATCGATCAGGTAAAGGACGGTGGAGGTGGCGTACAGCAGAAGCGTTATCTTGAACATCAGGATGTTCGCGCTCATGGCATCCCTTTCGGCAGGTTGACCCCTAGGTCGGCAAGAGAGTGACCCTTGCCCAGGAGTTCTTCAAGCAGCTGGTCAATGGCTGTGGTGTCGCCGGTCGCGATCCGTTCGATTAATCCCTTCTCGGCGAGGCGGCGTAAAACCTGCTGATTGTACTCGGCGGGTCCGGAAGGTGTCAACCGCTTTTGGCGCAGGGCGGAGGCGATATCGAGGAAAGTGCCCCATTCGGGTCCGATCAGCCCTTCCAGGTGGTCTCTGAGCAGGGCGGCCAGTGCGGGGCTTGCGCCCCCGGTGGAAACGGCCACGGCGATCTCCTCTCGTCTCAGCACTGCGGGGAGGGTGAAATCGCTCTGGTTCGGATTGTCCGCGATGTTGATCGGAATGCCCCGGTTCTTCGCCTCGCTCGTCACGGCGGCGTTGACCTCAGCGGAGTCGGTAGCGGTAAAAGCAAGAAACGCGCCTTCAAGATCTCCGGGGCAGTATGGCCTTGAAATGACTTCGAGATGATCGGTCGTGGGAAGATCCGGATGGGGGCAGGGGGCGATCAGGCGTACCCGGGCTCCGGCCCTGAGGAGTCCGGAGGTTTTGCGCAGGGCGACCCGGCCGCCGCCGATGACGACGCACAGCTGCTCAAAAAGGCGGAGTTGTACCGGGTATATGGCCGCAGAGCGAGGGGCGTCGGTCGTCATATGCCGAAGAGTTCTCCTTCGACCAGTTCGCAGAGAATGTGGCCGAAAAAGAGGGCCCCTTCAACGATGCGCGGCGCCGAGTCGGTCTTCAGGATGAAGTTGAAATCGACATCCTCGGTGCTCCCGCTGTCGGTGTCCGGGCGCAGGATGGCGGTCGTGCAGCCGATCTGTCGGGTGACGTTCAGCGCTTCCTCCAGGGTTTCGTCGCGGCTGTTGTCAGCCAGAAGCAGCACGATATCGTTGGCGGTGGCGACGATGCGCAGCTGTCGGGAGAAGAACTGACGGCTCTGCCCGTCCCGGGCCAGGGCGCTGGCCATGGTGAGGTCATGCCCAAGGGAGATGGCCGGAAGTGGCGGCCTCTCAAGGCTTAGCCGGTGCAGAAAAAGGTTGGCTGTCAGGTTGGCGATGGCGCCGAGTGCGCCGGTGCCCGCTACCAGGAGCCTCCCTCCCTGGTTGAAAGCGTCGACCACTTGGGTGGCAAATCTCTCGAGGTCATCGGCCTGGCGGACGAAGGTGTCGTTGAGAAGGGCGGTCTGCTGCTGAATGGCGTCGGTAATTTTTTCCTGTGTCATCGGTAGATTTCCCCCCCGGGCTGAAAAAGTACGAAATGATAGGGGGCGGCCACCCTCCTGTCAAGGGGGAGCGGCGGCTCCCTGTCAAATAATGGCTTGATTTTTTTCAATGGTGTTCTATCATTGTGTTTGTTGATTGAAATTTTGACTTCAAGGAGAATTACATTATGGCCAGTGATAAAGTCGTACAGCTCACCGACGATTCTTTCGAAACAGATGTGCTTAAGTCATCAACCCCAGTGCTGGTTGACTTCTGGGCCTCGTGGTGTGCACCCTGCAAGGCGATCAGTCCGGTGGTCGACGGGTTGGCCGATGAATACGATGGCCAGGTCAAAATCGGTAAGCTGAATGTCGATGAGAACCCTGCAACGCCCGGCCAGTTCGGGGTGCGCGGCATCCCCACCCTGATCCTTTTCAAGGACGGCAAGGTGGTCGATCAGGTCGTCGGCGCCGTTCCCAAGAATCAGCTCGAAGGGTTGATCAAAAAAGCGCTCTAAAGTGTACGTATTCCGTTGTTGAAAAAAAGGTCCGCCGCCAGGCGGGCCTTTTTTTTTAACCGGGACCCACCGCTCCAGGTTGAAATCAGCCTTTCTCTTCCCAGGCGCTCTTGAGGCGGCGGAATATCTCCCGGAACGCCTTGCGGTCCTTGGAGGCGTGGACCGTTTTTG
>CAMYIJ010000065.1 GCA_947258375.1 uncultured Acidimicrobiaceae bacterium | reverse complement strand
GGCCGAGCGTCTTGAGGCCGCGGTGCACCAGCCAGGCCTGATGGGGGTCGATGCAGCCGCCGTGGTGGTTCAGTGCAAGCCGCAACCGTTGATACTGTTCTTCGGTCGAGGTGACGATGATGCCCGCCACGACGTCGGCGTGGCCGTTGATGAACTTGGTCATCGAGTGCACGACGATGTCGGCCCCAAGTTCGAGGGGGCGCTGCAACAGCGGCGTAGCGAATGTGTTGTCGACGACCAGGAGCAAACCGTTGTCCCGGGCAATCTCGGCGCACGCCGCAATGTCGGTGAGGCGGATCGTCGGGTTCTCCGGAGTCTCGATGTACAGCATGGTCGTGTCGGGCCGAATAGCTTCCCGGATCGTGTCGGGATTGGAAGTGTCGACGAAGCTCGACTCGACCCCGAAGCGACTGAAGTACTTCTCTACCACCACTCGCGAGGGCCCGTACACCGAGTCGGTCCCAACGACATGGGCACCCGCCTCGAGGTAGGTGAAGAAGACGTTGACGATCGCCGCCATGCCCGATGACGTTGCCAACGCCCGGGCGCCGCGTTCGAGGAGCGCCACCGCTTCCTCCAGTGCCGCGACAGTGGGGTTTCCCATCCGGGTATATATGTAGCCGCCTGCGGTCCCGGCGAAGCGGCCCGCTCCCTGATCAACGCTGTCAAAAGCGAACGTCGAGGTCTGGTAGATCGGCACCGACACGGCACCATAGAGAGCGTCCGGCGGACTGCCGGCGTGGATCGACTCCGTATCGAACCCGCGAGGTTCACCGGTCATTGCGCCTCCTCGCGCGCACCGTATGTCGCAACGGCCGGCGTGTACAGAGCCGAAAGGCCCACGTGGGCTATAGCCCGATGACTTACTCCGGGCCGTGTGCTGCCGACATGGCCAAGGTGATGTAACCCGCCGCGGATGGGGAGAGAAATGAAACGCCATAGGTTCGCCATCATGATCGGCCTGTTCGCAGTCATCCTGGTTTCGCTCACCGTTGCCAACCAGCTTGCTGTAATGCGCAGCGTCGACCGCACCGCACATCTGGCCAACGACGCTCTCGAAGCCGCTTCACTCGGCGAGATCGAAGCGGCCGTGGGTCTCGAAGGTCGCGTAGTCGCCGCCCAGGCCGCTGAAGAGGCCACCCCGATCCCAGCGGGGACTCATGTACTCGACCTCCATCCGGAGCTCGCGGCTGCGTTTGCCTCCTTTGACGAAGCGATCGATGGCTTCGCCCACATTTCCGAGGAAGGCGAGTGGGACGAAGTCGAGGAACTGGTTGAGGAGCACGAGCACTACGTTGCGGCCGTTATCACCTATCTCGGAATACTGCATGGTGGCGGTGACGCCGAGGCTGCTTACAGCTCGGTGCTCCTTGTCGAGCGTGAGGTCACCCATGCACTGCTGGAGTTGCGGGAAGAGGAGATCGGCAGCCTGTCCAGTGTTGTCGAATCCGTGCGCAGTGCCGGCGCCTACCTCCAGTGGGGGATTCCCGGATTGTTTGTCTTCGCCGTTGTGATTGCTCTCTTCCTGGGGACCCAGGTCCGCAACCGGCGCAAGGAGTTGGAGCAGGTCGAGCAGCTCTCAGATCTATATGGCGTCGGGATGAGGATCACGGCGACGATCGATCTCGTCGACATGCTCGACATTGTGAGCCACGAAGCTCGCGGTGAGCTCGAAGCGGACACGTGCGCTGTGGTGTTGCTCGGAGATAGTGAAGTACCGGATCTTCACTCGATCTCGACCGATCATGCCGCAGGTCGTCACGTGTGGGACATCGAATCCCTGAGCGCGGAGGCTCGCGAATGGCAACCGGGGGACGCCGGTGCCGATGCCGAAGGATCCCGCGTTGTAGCACCGCTCATGGCCAAGGGTTCAGTGATCGGAGTCATTGCGGTGTACCGGGACGGAGGGTTCTCGGCCACCGAGACGACAATCCTCGATATGGTGGCGTCGCAGGCCGGCCTGGCGCTGCGCAATGCGCGCCTCTATGCCGACGTCGAGCGCGGCCACGCCGAGCTCCAGTCGGCGCTCGATGAGCTGCGAGAGACCCAGACGCAGCTGCTCCAAGCCCAGCGGCTCGAGTCGATCGGAGAGCTCGCCGCCGGCATCGCTCACGAGATCAACACTCCTATCCAATTCATCGGAGACAACGCCCACTTCCTCGGGGACGGGTTTGCCGACCTGCTGAAGCTGCAGGCAGCGGCGTCCAGTCTGGCCGAAGCCGTCAAGGAGGGTGCGCCCTCCGACGCGTTGCTGGCAGACTTCGAGGCGGCGGCGGACAATGCCGACCTCGAATTCCTCAAAGGTGAGATCCCCAGCTCGGTGGGCCAGATCGGTGACGGCGTCGAGCGAATCTCGGAGATCGTCAGCGCGCTCAAGGACTTCTCAGACCCCGGAACCGATGTGCTCTCACCGGTTGATATCAATAAGGCGCTCGACAACACGCTGATCGTCGCCCGCAAGAAGTGGAGCGAGGTCGCAGAGGTCGAGACCGTCTTCGATCCCGACCTGCCGCTCGTCCCGGTGCTTGCCGGGCCGCTGAATCAGGCTCTGCTGAACATCGTCATCAACGCCGCTCAAGCGATTGGCGATGCCCAGCTCGCCGACATGGGCACCATCACCGTGTCGACGTCGGTGGTTGGGGAGCACGCCGAGATCACCATTGCCGACACGGGGCAGGGTGTTCCCGAAGGCATCCGCGACCGCCTGTTCGACCCCTTCTTCACGACCCGCCAGGTCGGCGAGGGTACCGGGCAGGGCCTCAGCATCGCCCGCAGCGTGATCGTTGACCAACACGGCGGTGAGCTCACGTTCACCAGCCAGACTGGGATCGGTACCAGGTTCGTGATCCGGCTCCCGCTGACTTCTGCAGAGGTCCTGGAGACCGCGGCCGCCGAGGGCTAAGACTCGGTCCGCCGGGGAACCTACGGCGAAGAGGAAATGACAACCGAGCTACCGACAACATCGATCCTATAGATGATTTGGGGCTCCCAGCCCGACTGTCCTTCAAGGGTCCACAGCAGCCGGCGGCGCTGCGCATCGAAGGCGGCGACCACCTGCTTCGTGGGTACGTGGTCATCGGCCCGTGCGGAGACCGTTCCCGAGGCCAGGTCGACTTCGGCCGTGATGCGTCCCCCACCCGTAGCGAGAACGAGAGTGGTGCCGCTCAACCATGAGACGTCGAACTTATCGATCTCGCGATCCAAACGGATCTCGGCGCCGCTCGCCAGGTCGAAGGCGACAATCTGGCGGCTCCTGGGGCGGCTCCCTTTGTAGTGGACCACGGCATAGTCGGCAGACAGGGCGGCGATCCGGGCGCTGCTGTTCAAGTTAGCCAGATCCGTTGAGGTGCCTGCGGAGTCGACGATCTGGACCTTGCCTTCGGTAACCAGCAGCGTGCGGCCGGCGGCAATCGCGGAACTGCGCTTCTTGCCGCCCTTGATCTCGGCAAGGGTCTCGCCAGTGTCAGTCGCCACGACCCAATGTCGCCCCGCATATCGCAGAAGTGCGATGCCGTCATCGACGGCAATGAGGTGTCGGCTTGGCCTTGTCCACCGAACCTCCCTAGAGGCTCCTTCCACCGCGATGGTTCCGCCTCGGCCGATGAAATAACGCATCGATCCGTCGGTCGGCTGACGCTCTGAAGTGAGGGCAACCACAGCGATCGGCCTTCCATCTGCCGGGGCTTGCAGCCAGATTTCCGCGGCAGCCGTATCGAGGATTGCCCCAGTGCGGGGATCGATCAATTGCCCGCCGCTGCGGGTCATCACGACCAACGCGTCGCTCTCTGCGCGAACGGACTGGAGCCCGGAAACCCGGTTCATCCACATCTCGTCACCGGATATCGGGTCGTATGCCCGAACGATGCGGCCTGTCGGCCTGTCCCGCTCACTGGTGATCACTGCTCCAGCGACGACGGCTCTGACGGCGGTTGATGCGGGCAGATCGGTTACCTTCGTGATCGGTCCGTCGGCAGAGATGATTGTGAGTGTCCCCTCATCCATATAGGCCACGCCGTCGGGGCCCACATCCGGCCGTCGCTGACTGCGCTCGATGTCGGCGATTCTCTCGCCCGTGAGCGCGGCGGCCATCCACAGGCCGTCATCATCAGCCAGAACCGCGAAGTTGCGCCCGGAGGCGATGAAGCCGGACCCTTCGGATCGCCACAGCACCTTTCCCGATGCGGCGTCGAGTGCCGCGACCGAGTGGCCGCCCCCTGAGTCCGGCAGGGCATAGACGACCGAGAACGCACCTTCGATCCGGCGGACCGGCCCCAGGCGCGTTTCCCATTCGACCGAGCCGTCTTCATCGATAGCAGTCAGTTTGCCGCGTCTCGGCACGATGACCCGTTCGTCCGTGATGAGCGGGAGGCCGTCGATAGACAGCCGGATCCGCCAGTTCACCTCGCCGTCTACAACCGACCGAGATTCGATCTCGAAGGAGTATCTTCCGCGGTTCTGCGCCGTTGCCGCGGCCATGACGAGAGCAACGATCGTGAGCACCATGCCGGCCCCGACGACCGCGATCGCCCATCGAGAGCGGAGTGCGTCCGGTTCAGCGATAGTCATGTGAGCCCGCTCAACCTGAGATCGATTGACATGAAGGTCATCGTCGCGAGCGCTGCCCAGAGGAGAAGTGTTGTCGCCCAATAGGTACTCAATCTCCGACCGCGGACGGGCACGTTGCGGCGCACCGAGTAGAGAAGCATCACGGCGGCGACCAGGCCGCAGGTGAGAGCGGTGGCCGTCAAACCATTGCGAACCGCGGGGGAATAGGACAGAGTCACGTCGTACGTCCAGTGGTCACGATGTGCGGCGAGCCATCGGGTCCCTGCAAGCCCGCCGGCGACGATGCTGAACAGGCCCGCCCCGATGATGAGCGCCCGGTTCCCGAAGACCGATCCGAGCCGTGCCCGGTGCCGCCCGGACGGCGTCGTGGTGACTTCTGGCGATTCGAT
The DNA here is from genome assembly GCA_947258375.1 of uncultured Acidimicrobiaceae bacterium. Classification (GTDB taxonomy): domain Bacteria; phylum Actinomycetota; class Acidimicrobiia; order Spongiisociales; family UBA5794; genus JAHEJX01. The sequence continues at coordinate 16,513 of CAMYIJ010000065.1, read as the reverse complement.
CACAATGTCATTATCACTCTTTGTGGTCGCAAGTGGTGATTACTGGCATACGACGGCCTTGCCGCCATCGTCGGCGCTAGCCCTTGCGCCCCAGGGTGGAGATGACGATCAGATCACCCACAACAGCGATCGTGGTCAAGTCAGCGGCATCCTCCGTCCACAGCAAGCGCTGCCGCGCCGCGTCGAACACTGCCACGACCGGTTTGCGCTGCGACGTCGGTTCCGACGTCGACTTGTCATCCGTGGTTGTGACTTCTCCGGTGAGCAAGTCGACTTCGCTGGTGCTGTCGCCGTGAGTAAGCGTCAGCGTGTCGCCGAGCAGCTCGGCTTTCGAGAAGGGATCGAAGTCGCCGGGCAGCAACACGCCATCACCGGTCGCAAGGTGGAACCGCGTCGAGTATCGGTCCTTCTGAAGACAGAATGAGCGATCGAGCGGGTTGCTTGGGGCGCGGCTAGCCGACGCCGAGAGCGTCGCGCAGGATCGTTACCCGTTCCGGTACGACCTTGAACCAAGCCCACTTGCCCCGCTGGGTTCGTTCGAGCAGGCCGGCGTCGGTGAGGATCGACAGGTGGTGGCTGATTGTCGGTTGGCTGCGACCGATCGGCTCGACGAGGTCGCAAGTGCACATTCCCCCCTCGGCACCTGCGATCAGACTCAGCAGCCGAAGGCGGATGGGGTCGGCGAGCACCTTGAACGCCGTCGCCAGCTCGGCCGCTTCGTCGGCGTCGAGAACTTCGTTCATGAAGGGGGCACAGCATTGCTGAATGGCTCTGACTTCCACGAGGGTCAGATTACTTCATTTTGATGTTCATCGATGTATTGACAAACTTCGATGTGAGGATATAACATATCGACAGGTTTCGATACGAAGACATCCAACATGAGGAGACCACCGTGACAGACATACGTGAGGAAGTCAGGAAGCGCTACGCGGCAGCGGCCCTCAGCGTTAGTGACAGCTGCTGCGGTGACAGCTGTGACGATGAGGCAGGCTTCGGCTCTCAGCTGTACACGAAGGACGAACTAGCCGAGATCCCAACCGAGGCCGGCTTGGCCAGCCTGGGCTGCGGCAACCCGACGATGGTCGCCGAGCTGGCGCCGGGCGAGACCGTGCTCGACCTGGGTTCTGGAGGGGGCATCGACGTGCTGCTGTCGGCGCGACGGGTCGGCCCGACCGGCAAGGCCTACGGCGTCGATATGACCGACGAGATGCTCGACCTGGCCCGCAAGAACCAAGCCGAAGCGGGTATCGAGAACGTCGAGTTTCTGCGGGGCTACATGGAAGACGTCCCGCTTCCCGACGATACAGTCGACGTCATCATCTCCAACTGTGTGATCAACCTGTCGGCCGACAAGCCTGCGGTGTTCGCCGAGATGCACCGCCTGCTCCGCCCCGGCGGTCGGATCGGTATCTCCGACGTCGTCTCCGAAGACCGCCTGACGCCGGCCGAGCGAGCTGAGCGCGGCAGCTTCGTGGGCTGCATCGCCGGGGCCCTATCGATCTCCGAGTACACCGACGGCCTCACCGCAGTCGGGTTCGAGGACGTCGAGGTCGTGCCGACCCACGAGGTCGGCGATGGGATGCACTCGGCGATAGTCCGTGCCGTGAAGACGAAGGACTGAGAGCCTTCGCAAACTGAACGCAGATGGGCCCGCGGCGAGCCGCGGGCCCATCCAGTATCCGGGGCTTGCCTACCGGCTTCGTTCGACCTTGTAGGAGGTCTCGACGTTGCCCTTCTTGTTGCCCTCGGAGTCGTACTCCGTATAGGTGACCTTGATCTCCTCGAAGTTGTTCGCGATGACAACCGTTGGAGGACTACCGTCGGCGTGTCCGCCAATGTGGTACGCCTTGCAGGCGACATTCTTCATTTCGTACTTGAGGTAGGTGGCGCGGGCTCCTCCGTAGACCGCCGTCAGTTCAACCTCCAGCTTCGGGATGATCTCCCCGAGCAGACATTTCTCGAGCAGCTTCGGCGATGCCGTCTCGTAGTCGAACGTCATCTCGAACGGTTGGACGATGGGTGCGCCGCGCCGACGCGATTGCCCGGTCGCGGCACTGCCCGGCTTACGCATCCCCCAGTCATAGGAGAGGACGTCGATCCACTTGTCGTGATTCGCATCCTGGGACTCCCCGTCGATGCCGTCGTACTTGGCGAACCACCAGCCTGCGCTGCTGGGCGGTGGTTGGTTCGGGTTGTCGCCGATCTGGGCCAGGAACTCGGCAGCCGCCGCCTGGGGTGTCGCCGCGGCGTCTGCGCGGTCCTCGTTTATCGACCACAGGGCTACGGCCAGCAGAGCCAGCACCAACCCGATCGCGATACCGCGGCGCGTGGCCGTTGTAGATGTCTCCACTCTGATCCTCCTCTGACGCCGCAGTCGTTGAGAGCACCTGTAGCGCGGCGGCATCACTGAAATCATCGGCGGACCCCGCGACCGGCCTTAGTCAAGGCTTCCCCCCCGGCTACCGACGGCGGGAACCTTAAGATGGCTGGATGCCGCTCTATATGGACGTTCACCCCGGCCTTGGCGACGCGACCGCAGACGAGGTGGCGGAGGCGCATCGCCAGGATCTTGCGATACAGGATGAGTACGGCGTCCGCTTCCTCAGCTACTGGTTCTCCGATCCTGCGGGAAAGGCGTTCTGCCTCGTCGAATCGCCCGATGTCGAGTCCCTGAAGGCATGTCACAAGGCGGCCCACGGACTGATGCCGCACGATGTGGTCGAGGTCGGCGCCCCGACCTTGGCCCAATTCATGGGCGCGACGCAGACGGATGAGAACGACCGAGCAACCGTTGACGGCCATGCCGACACCGCGTTGCGGGCGATCATGTTCACCGATATCGAGGGCTCCACCGCAGTCAGCACCAGTCAAGGCGACGCGGCCGCAATGGCGCTGGTGCGCCGGCACGACACCATCGTCGGCCAAGTCCTCGAACGTTTTGGGGGCACGAAGATCAAGCACACCGGCGATGGGATGTTCGCCAGCTTCACCTCCGTGATCAGGGCCGTCAACGCGACAATCGCCATCCATCGGGCAAGTGCCGATCGTCCCGCGGAGCAACCGCAATTGGCCGTCAAGATCGGCCTGACTGTCGGAGAACCGGTCGAGGACAGCGCCGATCTGTTCGGCGCCTCCGTGAACATGGCCGCCCGCATCTGCGCCCACGCGGCCGGCGGTCAAACACTTGCTTCGGGTACCGTCCGCGACCTGGCGATCGGCAAAGACATCCAGTTCGCGGAAATGGGAGCGATCGGCCTCAAAGGCTTCCCCGATCCTGTGCCTCTGTACGCAATCATGTGGAACAACGGCACCTAGCGGTCCGTCGATCCCTTCCCCGTTGTCCCGCTACTAGTCGGCTTCGTCACCGTCCGTACGGCGACGCCTATCGATTGCGGCTCCGATCGCCATCCCGATGCCGGCGCCGACGCCGATCCACACCGGGTTCTCGGCACCGGCAAAGAGTGCGGTTCCGACGCCGGCTCCGATCGCCAGGCCGGCGGCTAGCGCGGGCCGCAGGCGCGGTTGCTTTGGCCGTTCAGTCATGGCGACCAGGTTACGCGATGCTGTCGAATCCGCGGAGATGCACCGATGACTGGCCGCGCCAACCCATCGCTAGGCTCCGCGACATGAGCACCAAGCACCTTGTCGACCATGATCGGCCGGCCGGTCTGTACCGCCGCGAACAGCAGACCTTCACCGACGCCCGTGAGGTATCGGGACGATGAGCGGTGACCCAACTGCCGGCGCCGCCATCGTCACCGGCGCCGGAAGCGCCGACGCGATCGGGTTTGCCTGTGCTCGCGACCTGGCGGCCGCCGGGCATCCGGTGGCCATCTGCTCAACGACGGATCGGATCCACGAACGTGCCGAGGAACTGCGCGCCGCAGGGGCCAAGGCCTGGTCGGCCGTGGTCGACCTGATGGACACGTCCGCCGCCGAGGCCTTTGTCGCCGATGCTGCCCGCGAGTTAGGAGATATCTCGGTTCTTGTGAACAACGCCGGGATGATGACCGTCGGCGGCGAGGGCGAGAGCGGGTCGGCCGCCGACACCTCCGACGAGACCTGGTCGAAAGGCATGGATCGCAACCTGACCACGGCCTTCGTCATGACCCGGGCGGTTCTGCCCGGAATGGAGCAGCGCGGTTTCGGGCGGATCGTCCATGTCAGCTCGATCACCGGACCGGTGATGGCGATTCGAGACGATGTCGTTTATGCCGCCGCCAAGGCCGGCATGGTGGGTCTCACCCGAGCAACCGCCGTTGACTCGGCGCTCCACGGGGTAACCGTCAACGCCGTGGCTCCCGGCTGGATCGCGACGCCGTCGTCGAGTCTCGACGAGATCGAAGAGGGCAAGGTCAGCCCCGTCGGCCGGTCGGGCACCGCTGATGAAGTGTCGGCGCTTGTGGCGTTTCTCTGCTCGCCCCGGGCCTCCTACATCACCGGGCAGGTTTTGGTGGTCGACGGGGGCAATTCCATAGCCGAGCAACGGCGCACCTAGTTGTAGTGACGGGCGGAATCCCAAACGTCGGCGAGCTGCCGGCTCGGGTCGCGGCAAAGCAGGATCGGGTAGCCGGCCTCCTCGTTGTCGACGCCCCACGGGTTGGAGATGAAGCCTGCGGTTCCGACATCGGGACAGATCTGGCGCAACAGCCCTTCGAGCGGACCGACCGCAATGATCGGCCCGTGCGGTGGCGGCGGGCCCCACAGCCAGTAGTTGTTGTGGCCGCTGACCGCCGGGGGCAGTCCCCGGTCGGGGCCGAGTATTTCGATTGCCCCGGCCTCGCCATAGTTGCCGGTAATGATGACGAGGGCGTTGCGCTCGGCGGCAGGGAGAAGATCGCGGACCGCGGCGACCTGGTCGACGAGTTCGGGCCAGCCGACGGTCTCGCCCAACTCGCCGGTGGCGTCGAGGGACAACGAGTCCCGCGGCAGAATCGGCAGGGCGATGAGCATGCCGATGGCGACTCCCAACGCGGCGGCACCTGCCATGACCCGCCGGCCCGTCCGCCCCAGGTCCTCGAACCAGATCGCACCCGCGGCCCACAGTGCGGAGTACATCGGGGCGATGTAGTACGCCTTCCCCCCGGTGACCAGGAAGAGGACGAAGAGGATTCCGTAGGCTACGGCCAGAGCTTGCCACCTCCGCAGGGCCTCCGATCGGGCAAGGCACCACAACCCGATGAACGCCGGCACCGCCAGGGCAATGGACAGCAGCAGCGGCTGGAACAGGATGAATGCCACCGGTCCATCGCTCCGAGCCCGCAGCGCCTCGGCCATTTCGAGCTGGGGCCAACCGTTGGCGGCCTGCCAGAGCAGGTTGGGCGCCGCCACGACCACGGCAATCCCGGCACCGATCCATGGAAGCGTCCCGGCGAGTATCCGACGCCGATCGGTCGCCAGCACACCGATGACGGCTGCGACTGCAAAGAAGCCGATCGTGGACTTGTTCTGCATCCCGATGCCGGTAGCCAGCCCGAAACCGAGCCACCATCGAGGATCGGCGTCATCGAGGAGGCGAACCAGGATCCATAGCGCCACCGTCCAGAACAGGTAATCGAAGATTGCGGTTGACAGCAGGTGTCCCTCGCCGAGGACGACGCCTGCCCAACTTCCGCAGAAGGCAGCGAATGTCTGCGCCACCGCGCCACCGCCGAGCCGGCGGGCGATTGCAGCCGTCAGCAGCCCGATGGTGCCGACGGCAAGGGCCGGCAAGACCCGCACAGCAAATGGCGACGTTCCGGCCACCAGCTCCGAGACACGCGCCAGCAGGGGAGTGAGTGGAGGCTGGTCGACGTATCCCCAATCGAGGCGCCGTCCGGCGACCAGGAAATAGAGTTCGTCGCGATGAAAGCCATAGCGCGGGGCGGTTGCCAGGAGCACGCCGACCGCTCCGCCCGTCGCCAGCCACACCCCGAGCGGCAATCGCGGAAACCTACCGTGGGACGCCATGGCGGCAGTGTGGCACAGCTCGCCCGGCCGGTGTGGCCGGCTGGCCCAGCAGGTTGGTTAACTAGGAGAGTTGCTCTCGCCTCTTCTCTTTCTCGTACAGCTCCTGGGCCTTTCGCTCCTCCCAACCGCCGAGCCCGAAGAACGTCTTGATGCCGTGGATTGCGACGAACACGCCCCAGCCGATCACGGGCCAGAATGCCCAGTTCAATCCGATGAAGACCTCCGTGTTGGTCGGGTCTTCGCTAGCGAGATCGATGATCACGAGCAGCGTACAGATCACCAGGTAGGTGCCGAGGTGGCTGTAGAACTCGCGCAGCTCCTTAGCGCGGCTGCGGGCTCGCTCGAGGGCAGGATCCGGAGACGTCACATTCTCCTCCCTTCGTATGCCGCGATGATGCCCACCGCCGTCGCTTGCCGACTAGTGGCTAAAGACCTGAAAGGTCGCGGTCGCCGGCTCAGTGGCCGACGACTCCGGGGAGCGAATACATAGCCGAGCAGCGACGCCGGTGAACGCGACTCCGGCGCGTTAAGAAACCCTGCTCTCCGCCGACGGTATGCGTATCTCAATCCGCCGAGGGAAGACGTGCCGTGGGGCCAGTGCTAGAAGCCGAAGCTGAGCCGGAAGCGCCGCCGCCAACGCGACGCGCCCGGACGGGCGCCAACCAGGGCCGGCCCGACTACATGAACGACTACGCCGCTCGCATGAAGCGCCGCCTCGAGATTCCGGTGCTCTTAGCCGCGTTGACCGTTGTCCCGGTGATCATCATCGAAGAGCAATCGACGAGCGTTGCCTGGATGAGTGTTGCGTTCGTCATCAACTGGCTCATCTGGGGGATCTTCCTTTTTGAGTACCTCGTGATGCTGCGGATCGTCGACGACCGGCGCGCGTACTCCCGCAAGGCATGGCTCGACATCGTCATCATCGTCTTCTCTTTCCCGGCGTTGCCGGCATTGCTGGCTTCGGCCCGCCTGCTCCGGCTGGTGCGTCTGGGGCCGGCCCTGCAGCTCCTGCGCCTGCTGAGGATCGCCGCCGTCCTGGCCAGGGCCGGGACGGCTGTACGCGGCGTCTTCAACAAAGGAGGCCTCGGCTACATGGCGGCGACAACCGTGCTCCTGGCGCTGGGGTTCGGGACCGTCATAGCCGTCGTCGAGCCCGCCGTGTCGACACCGATCGACGGCATCTGGTGGGCCTTCGTGACCGTTACCACGGTGGGATACGGCGACATTGCTCCGACGACCTCGGTCGGGCGAATGGTTGCCGTCGGGCTGATGGTGGTCGGTGTCGGGTTTGTCGCGGTATTGACCGCCGCGGTAGCGGCCCACTTCGTCGAGGTCGACGAGGCCAACCTCGGAGCGGAGGTCGAACGCCTCCACGAGCGCTTCGACGAACTCGAGGCACTGCTGCGGGCTCCGCGTTGACCAGCGTTCGGTGCCGGTTGGTGGGCCCAGGGTCGACTGGGCTCACCAAACGATGATTGTCTCGACTACTTCTCGACTTTGATCTCAGTCTCTACATTGCCCTTGAAGGCGCCTTCGTCGTCGTACTCGCTGTACGTGACTTTGATCTCCTCGAAGTTATTGGCGATCAGAACCGTCGGTGGGCTCCCATCCGCATAGCCGCCAACGTTGTACATCGTGCACAGGACGTTCTTCATTTCGTACCTGAGATAGGTGGCTCGAGCACCCCCGAAGCTCGCGGTCAACTCGATTTCGAGGGTAGGGATTACCTCACCCTTGAAGCACTTCTCCAGCAGCTTTGGCGATGCTTTCTCGTAATCGAACTCCACGACCAGATCGTTGACGATTGCCGCCCCGCGCCGTCGCGAGTCGCCGATGGTCGCGCTGGGCTTCTCGACGCCCCACTCGTAGCTGAGGATCTCAATCCACCTGTCGTGGTTCTCGTCGTTGGACTCGCCGTCGATTCCGTCATACTTTGCGAACCAGCCGCCGAATACTGCTGTGGGCAGTTCGTCGCTCGCATAGAACATGCTCGCAGCCGCCATTGATTGGGGCGCAGCAGCATCTGCTCGATCCTCAGCTACCGACCAGAGCGCCACGGCCACCATGGCCAGCACCAACCCGATCGCCATTCCTCGTCGGGTCGCCGATGCAGTTGTCTCCACGTCACACCTCCTTGCTCGGTGCGTGTCGTTGCATCGTTCACCCAAGACACTACGCGGCCCGCCTCCCAGCTGTGCTCCATCGGGACCGACGTGATGCGGCTGCGTCCTGTAGCTTCGAGGCAGCCGACGGGAGGGTGGCATGCGACGCCGCTTGCGTGATCTGGGAATTGTCATCGGGGACCTACCGGCGGGTCCCAACAACGCCATCACAGATGTGCCGGATGTTCACGTCGGTCATGCCACGATCACTCGGGACGAGCCGGTGGTGGTGCGCAGCGGCGTCACGATGATCGTTCCGCGAGCGGGGAACATCTGGACCGACTTCGCGTTCGCCGCCTGGCACAACTTCAGCGGCAACGGAGAGATGACCGGCTTGCCGTGGATCGAGGAATCGGGCCTGCTGGGTTCGCCGATCGGGATCACGAACACCCACCAGGTGGGCCTCGTGCGCGACCTTCTGGTCAAAGAGGCCATCGAGCTCGGTGTCGATGAGGCGTTCCATCTTCCCGTTGTGGCCGAAACCTACGACGGGTGGCTCAATACGATCGAGTCGTTTCCCGTCGGTGAGGATGATGCTCGGGCGGCGCTGCAGGATGCGGCGCCCGGCGCGGTTGCCGAGGGGTGTGTTGGGGGCGGTACCGGAATGATATGCCACGAGTTCAAGGGAGGTATCGGCACCGCCTCACGCGTTGCAGAAACGGCTGCGGGCACATACACGGTGGGGACGCTCGTCCAGGCCAACTATGGAGCCCGCCGCGACCTGCGCATCGACGGTGTTCCCGTGGGGCGGCTGATCGGGTACGACGAGATACCGTCGGCCGGTGTCGACCTGGCGGCCGGAGGATCGATAATCGTGATCGTCGCGACAAATGCGCCGCTGTTGCCCGTGCAGTGCCATCGGCTTGCCAAGCGGGCGGCAGTCGGGCTGGGTCGCGTCGGCGGGCACGGGCACAACGGAAGCGGCGATATCTTCCTTGCGTTCGCCACCGGCAATCACATCTCGGCACACCCGGCCGGCAACCACGCCCTCGAGATGGTGCCCAGCGCCCACATGGATCCGCTGTTTCACGGCGTCGCCGAAGCCACCGAAGAGGCGATCCTCAACGCGCTGTGTGCGGCCGAGACAACAATCGGACGCGACGGCCGCCGCGCCACGGCGATCCCGCTGGACAGGGTCCGGGAACTGGTCGTGGGGACTAACTAACCGGAACCGCTGGGAAGTCCGAGTTGTCGAGCCACTCCCGGATCGCCAGGGTCGCCTCGACGTCGCCGCGGTTGTAGTCCAGCAGCCACTGCTGAGCCTCGGCTTGCCGGGGGTGATCGGGATCGGTCGCCCAGGCGTGGTAGAGCATCGACACGCCGCCGCCCGGGTCGTCCACCTCCCAGCGGAACCCGGCGAGAGGCGCGATCTTCTTGAGTCCCGTGGATCCACCGGTGGTCCACCCCCGCCTGAACACCTGCAACATGTCGACCCAATCAGGCGAGTCGATAAAGGCCCGCACCGCAGCTGCAAGCTCCCTATTCCCGGCGGTGATGCGCAGCATCTGGGTGTTTTCGGCCTTCTCATGCCAGCAATAGGCCTTGACCGTGTAGCCGGCGTCGGTGGCCGACCGGCGAATGTCTGCGAGCCAGTTCCAGAACTCGGCGAAGACCGCTTGCTCGACCTCGGGGGTGATGCGGTCCCAACTGATGAAGGCCCGGTAGCCGGCGGCGACGAGGCCGGTGGCCGCCCGGTCGGTGACGTCGACGCCCCACTGGTAGACGCCGTCGTTGGTGTTCTCCATGTCGACGTCGATCTCGATGTCGGCCCGCGGCACATCAATCACGCCACCCGGAAGGCGATACGCCGCTGCAGGACCGATTGCGGCGCGGGCGTTGACGATGGCCGCGGCGGCCCAGGCATCGAGGCCGGCGGTGCGGGCGTCGATGCGCTCGAGCACATCTCCCGCGGTGGCGATGCCATCAGCGCTGAGCGCTGCTATCTGCTTGCTGGCTCTGGGGCGAAGATCGGCCACAGGCGTCTGGGAATCGACTCTGGAGGCGTCTTCGAGCCATCGGGCGGCGTCAACCCCGCCCGTCAGCAGATCTGCGGTCGGAAGATCGAGAGAGGCGACTCCGGCTCGATCCGTGACGCCCGCGTTCTGTAGCGCCCGCCACTGCCGAAACGAAACGCCGGGCAGTAATGATGGGTCGCCGCTGCCGGCGAGCAGCGTGGCATTACAGACTTCCTGCCAAGGGCAGATAACACAGTCGGGGCACAGAATCGGCTCGACGATCAGCTCGATATCGGGATTCGCCATATGGTCTCCGGCGACGGCGGCGATGTCGCGGCGAAAGCCGAATTCGAAGTCGTATACCTCCATCGTCGTACGCGTCTTCTGTTTCCTGCCGTCGGACTTGGCCGGCGTCCGCCACAGCGGCTCGTCGAGGCGATACCAGACCAGGCGTTCCTCCTTGCCGATGATGCCGCCGAGTGCGTCGGCCGCGGAATGACCGGCCGCCTGCAGCATCCGTCGATAGTGGGCGAGCTGGAGAGCATCGCCTTTGTGGCGCCGCAGCTGCCAGATCGGATCCTCGGTAGCGGCTCCGGGATCGGGGTCGGCGAGTTCGGAGATGAAGGAAGCCGGCCCCTTGTCGAATGCGTCGAGGGTCATGTGGTGCTTGATATCGACCGGCACGTAACCGGTGCCGTGCCACACCAGTAGGTCGGGCTTGCCGCTGCGCTTCCCGCTCCAATCGGCGGGCAGGTTGGCGCCGACGATCACCGGCGCTCTTGCCGCGATCGCATCCTGCGTTGCCTCCCGGCACTTGTCAGCCGTCAAGTTGGCTTCGTCGACAAAGACCCAGCCGACACCCGCCACGGAGTGGAGACGGGAGACGATGGCGGATTCGAACTCGTTGCCCTGCTCTATCCGCAGGCGGACGTCGGCCGCCATCGGAGCGGGCTCCCCGGGCTGCAACACGTCGAGCTGAACGTGAACCGGGCATCGTTTGGCCGCGTAGGAGCCGAGTGGAGCAATCTGCGAGTAGTCGCGGCGCGGTGGCATGGTGTCAGCGTAGGGGAGGGGTGTGACACGTCTGCCTCAATCCGCGGGACTTGTGGGCCGATACCGACCAGATGAGGCTGCTGGCATCCCTGTCGGTTGCGGTCCTCCTGCTGGGCGCGTGTGGGGGGATATCTGCCGAGCCGAGCGCCGGATCGAGTCCGGCAGCTAGCACCGCGCCCGGTCCTCCTTCAACGGTGGCGGTGGCCTCGAGCGTGGTTGTCACGACTGTGCCGCCCAGCACCTCTTCAACGACACGGTCGCCGGGGCCAGCCAGCCCTGGAGACGTGGATCTGGTCTCCTACATCGAGGTGATCGAGCATCTGCTGATAGGAACGACCTATGAGGGTGTCGCCCTCGAAGCGCCCCACGTGTTCCTGGCGACCGGCGCCCTCTTCTGTGATCAACTCGACGCAGGCACCTCAGCCGACCAGGTGCTCTTCGACTACATCGAAGAGCTGACCGGGGGCCCGGCTGAGGAGGCTTCCGATGACGCCCTCACCATGGCCGGCGCCGTTCTCGGCTCGGGACTAGCCACCATGTGTCCCCACCATATAGGCACTATCGGGATTTCAGAATGACGACCCGAAATGCCGATGTAATCAGTGAAACCAGACTCGGGGCGCTAATGCGACATCGACGCATCATCACACTCATATTGGCCGGTCTCCTCGCCGGAGCTTCGGCTGTGCCCGCGCTCGCCGAGAGCGACGACAAGCTGACGGGCCTCGAAAGGGCGCGTCAGGCAACGCAGCAGGCTCTCGACGCGGCGGCCGACGACGGGGATGAGGCGCGTCCAGCGGTACCCCCAGGTCAGGCGAAGGAGAACCCCGGGAAAGGCCCGGCCAACAACGGCAACGCCGGCAAAGGCAAGGCCGACAAGGGCAACCCGCACGACGATGACATCCCCAAAGTGACGGGGCGCGCCAGGGCCGCGGCTGCGATTGCCAGCGCCATGGCACGGGGAAACGGAAACGGCAATGGGTTCGGACGGGGCCATGCCCTCGAGGTGATCGAGTTGTTGCTCGACGGCGAGACGCCGGACGCACTTGAAACCGACGAGAGCCACGGCGCCCAGGTGAGCGCAATGATCAAGGCCTACAACGCTCTCAAGGCCCAGGAGCGCGCCGAGGACTAGCGGCTCCGGCGAGAAATACGCCGACATGGATGTGTGGAAGCGGCTGGGCGCACGATCCGAGCCGCCGCCAATCGCAGTCTGAGCCGAGGAACCGTCGACTAGCGGGACGCTCGCCGGGAACGCGAGGAAGGATCGGCTCCGTTACCTTGGCGTGGGGACCAACATCGCAGCCGATCGCTCTAGCCGAAGGTCCGTGCCGGGGCGCAGATTCGGGCTCAACCGACCGCCAGGCCGGGTATTCAACGGGCTCGTGGCGGGCAACGGCCTGGTGCTGTTGTGGGGTGCGTCCTATCCCGCGGCCCACATCGGCTTCGTGGTGCTGGCGCTATTGATCTGGATGGCGTTGGCCGCGATCTGGGGCCTGCGTGCGCTGTTCCTATTGGGGTGTTCCTTGTCGCGCCGATTCGAGCCAGTCACGCGCTCCCGGCGATTCCTCTACGGCCCGGGCATCGTCATCGTGGCGTCCGTGATCGCACTCTCTTCGGTGCCGCTGCAGCTTCGGTTTGGTGTCAGCCGCCCTTTCCTGACAGAAGCTGCGGCTGATGTGTCGATCGGCAAGGAAGTCGTCAACGAACCGGTAGGCCTGTATCAGATCGCCAGCATCGAAGTCCGAGCCGGAAGCTCGATCTTCACCGAGGCCGACGGCGGATTCCTGTCCCAGGGGGGCTTTGCCCATCTGCCCAACGGTCCGGCTGTTCCGGAACTACACGAGTGGGTGGACGAGGTCAGGTTGCGACCCTTGGCGGGCAACTGGTACAGCTGGGTCGACTGACGGCCTCCCCGGGCGGGCCTGCCAATATGGGCCGTCATGAGTGCGCTCCTCGAACCGTTCACCGGGTACGTCCCGGTATCGGAATTCGCGCCGCGGATCGTCGGGCCGCCGGTGTCGACCCTGTCCCCGGACCAGCGCGAAGCTGCCCGATCGGACCCGTTGAGCTTTCGTCATGTCGTCGGCAAGGGCGCCGGCGCTCCGAAGAAGGAGGCGCGGGAGTGGCTGCGCACGTGCCAGGACGAGGGTGCATTGACTCCTGTCGGGCCGGCGGTGTTCGTCTACAGGCTCGCCAAGGGGGACCTCGTGACCACCGGCATCGTCGCCGATGTGTCCATTGCCGCCTACGACTCAGGGCTGGTCAAGCGGCACGAGACGACTATCAGCAAGACGGAGCGCAAGATGGCCGACTACATGCGGTCGACCCGGATCTACGGAAACCCTGTGGCGCTCGCGCATCGAGATCATGCCGGGCTGAGCGCCATGATCGCCGCCCACTCCGCCCGGGAAGCAGACTTCAGCTTCACGGCCGCCGACGGGTACGCCCACTCATTGTGGGTCGTCGAGGGTGCCGAGGCTCACGATCTGTGCCGGGATTTCCACGACACGCTCTACATCACCGATGGGCACCATCGGTTGGCGGCGGCCTCCGTGGTCGCCGGCGAGGAGGGTCGCATGAATCACCACATCCCGGCCGGTCTGTTCTCAGCAGATGAGCTGCGGCTTCGCTCATTCGCCCGCTGCGTCATCGACCCGGATCTAGATGGCACGGCCGCGATCGATCGACTCCGGTCGGAACACCACCTCGAGGAGGTCGGTGAAGGCGAGGCACGACCGCAGAGTCGCCACGAATACGGGGTCAAGATCGGAGGAGAGAGCTACCGGCTCCGCATCGGCGAGGCCAATGTGCCCGACGACCTCTACCGATCGCTCGATGTCAACCTACTCCAGGACCTCATTCTCGAGCCCGTGTTCGGTATCGAGAACCCCCGGCAGGACGGGCGGCTCCACTTCATTCCCGATCTGCCAGAAGGTGCCGACAACGAAGAAATCGACTGCGGCGCCTGGTTCCTGCCGTACCCGGCTTCGGTTGGCGACGTGATGGCGGTGGCCGACTCGGGTCGCGCCATGCCACCGAAGTCAACCTGGTTCGCCCCCAAGCTGCCGAGCGGACTGGTGATTCGCCTCCTCGACAAGCACTAGCTCGCCGAGCGAAGGCCGCGGCGCGGGTTGAGTCGAATGCCCCTATCGAGCCGGAGCCGGCGGATACACGATATTGGAGTGAGCGACTCGCCCGCGATCCTCGTCGACCAGATCACGAAGCGCTACGGAGATACGACCGCCGTCGACGGTGTCTCCCTTGTTGTTCCCCGCGGAGTCGTCTTTGGCTACCTCGGACCCAACGGCGCCGGCAAGACGACGACGATCCGCATGCTTCTCGGGCTGCTGGCTCCTACCGGTGGGACGGCGCAGCTCCTGGGACACGACTCGTGGAGCGAGCGCGAGAAGGCGCATCGCTCGATTGGATACCTCCCCGGTGAGTTCACCGCATACACCGAGCTGACCTCAGAGGAGTATCTGCGGTATCTGAGCAATCTGCGAGGCGACGTCGAATGGTCGCACGTCGTCGAGCTGTCGGAGCGTCTCGATCTGCGGCTCGATGTCCGGTTCGGAACCCTCTCTCACGGCAATCAACAGAAGGTCGGGATCATCCAGGCGTTCATGCATCGGCCCGAGCTACTGATCCTCGATGAGCCGACAACCGGGCTCGACCCGCTCATCCAGCGGGAGTTTCTGACCATCGTCGGCGAGACTCGGGCCGAAGGGCGCACGGTCTTCATGTCGTCCCATGTGCTGTCGGAAGTCGAGGACTCCGCGGACATTGTGGGCATGCTGAGCGCCGGCAGATTGCTTCTCGAGAAACGGGTCGACTCGCTCAAAGAACTGACCGTGCACCACATGACCCTTACCTTCGACAGGCTGCCGCCCCAGGAGATACTGGAGCGAGCCGCCGGAGTCCGCGATGTTGTAGTCGACGGTCTGCGGGTGCGTTTGACCGTAGAGGGTTCCACGAAGGAAGTACTGGCGGTGGCGGCACCGTTCGGTATCGAGTCGCTGACAAGCGTCGAGCCGGACCTGGAGGCCATATTCCTCGGGCTCTACCGTCCGGAGGTCAGCTAGATGTTTTCCAACGTATACACCAAGACGCTGCGGGATCTGAGGAAGGGCTTCATCGGCTGGACGATCGGCACCGTAGCCCTCGTCGGTTTTGTGGTGCTGTCGTGGCCGTTCATTCGAGACATGGACATGTCGTTCCTCGACCAGTATCCCGCGGAGATGCGTGAACTCTTCAGTTTCGACGCGATCAACACCGGGCCCGGGTATCTCAACTCCCAGCTGTTCACTTCGATGCTGCCGATCATGTTCATCGTCTACGGCATCGGAGCGGGCGCTCGTCTGCTGGCGCGTGAAGAGGAAACGAGAACGATGGATGTCCTGCTGTCCACGCCGCTGAGCCGCAGCAGACTGATGCTGGACAAGGCTGCCGCGGCCGCCACGGGGCTCGTGGCTCTGGGTGTGGTGGTGTTTGCCTCGATCTGGGCTATGGCCGGTGTGGCGGACATGGGAGTTTCGGCCCGCTACACCGCCGGGGCGTCGCTGGCGATGGTCTTGCTCGGTCTGCTCTACGGGGCGATCGCCTTTGCCGTTACCGCGCTGACCGGGAAACGATCGATGGCCATCGCGGTTGCCGCGTCGCTGGCCGTCGCCGGCTATGTGTTCTACCTGATGGCTGCCCTCGTCGACGGCTTGGAGAGCTGGAAGTGGATAACGCCTTTCCACCACGCCATCGGCGTCGGCCCGGCAATCGACGGGTCGGCAGGAATCCCGCTCGGCTATTCGTGGCTGGCGATCGCAGCGGTCGTCGTGGTCGCCGCGGTGCGCCCGGTATTTCGCAGGCGCGACATCGGGCTCTAGGGATGGGGCGGGGTGCCGGCCGGGGTTCGCTAGCTCTAGGTGGCTCCCGGTTCACCTCTGGCGGGGTCGTGTTTGCTGGCGAAGGAGGAAAGGGCGGCGGGTTGACTGGCTCGCGGCGCGGTTCGGTCGCCGTATGCCGGGCGGGCTCGTGATTGCTGGCGAAGGAGGAAAGGGGGCGGCGGGGGCGCGGCCATTGGCGCGGTCCGGTCGCCGTATGCCGGGCGGGCTCGTGATTGCTGGCGAGGCGGGTTCACTCGATGTGTCTCCCCCGGAGGGGAGAAGGGACCCGCCGGCGACGTAGTCGCCGAAGCGGGGTTTGAGGGGCGCACCCTCGGAGGCGGTTCGTTTGCCGTCCGCCGGGCCGGCCCTACATTGCTGGCGAAGGGAGGAAGGGGCGATGGGGGCGGTCCTTCGGCGCGATTCGGTCGCCGTCCGCCGGGCGGGCTCGACATTGCTGGCGAAGGGAGCGGGCTCCAGGTGTCTTCGGGTGTTTGGGGTGGCGTCGGGTCGG
>CAMYIJ010000064.1 GCA_947258375.1 uncultured Acidimicrobiaceae bacterium | reverse complement strand
CCCCGAGTTTGGCGCCAGCCAAACTCGAAAGAAACACCACAAACCCTCCCGCACCCCACGCGAGGTTCCCCCGAGTTTGGCGCCAGCCAAACTCGAAAGGAACGCCGCAGGCGTTCCCGTCTAGCCTGCCGCGATGCCCGTCCTGCTAGCGCTGATTGCCGCCTTTTCGTGGGGGACGGCGGACTTCCTCGGTGGATTGGCCAGCCGGCGCGGTGGCCGGGTCAACGCGGTGGCGATCGCCGTGCAACTCGCCGGGCTATTGTCCATCGCCGTCATTGCCCTCTTCGCCGGTGGTCGGCTCACCGGGGCCGATTTCGTTTGGTCGTTCCTTGCCGGAATCGCGTCGGGTCTGGCTCTCTTTTCCATGTATGTGGGGTTCACCAAGAGCCACACGGGGGTCGTAGCCCCGATTGCGGCCGTCGGTACCGGCCTGATTCCCGTGCTGTTCGGCCTTGCCACCGGTGACGCCCTCTCCGCGTATCAAGTCGTCGGCGTACCGCTGGGGCTAACCGCGATATGGCTCGTGAGCCGGCCGAACATCGCGGCCACTCCGACCGAATTCGAATCCAGGGCCGGATTCGTCTACGGCGTCGCCGCCGGGCTGGGATACGGCTTCATGTTCATCGCTCTCGATCAGCTCACTGCGGACAGCGGGGCCTGGGGAGCCGTTCCGGTGCGCGGCGGTGGGCTGTTGACGGTGGCGGCGATAACAGCCCTTCGCAAGCTACCGATGGTGCCGGTCGGCCGGGGATGGCCGATGATCCTTGGCTCCGGGCTGCTCGGCAGCATCGGTTATCTGACCTTTATAGTCGCCGCGCGACTCGGTGACCTCACCATTGTCGCCGTGATCGGCAGCTTGTTCCCTGCAGCCACCGTGGTACTGGCATATCTGTTCCTCCATGAACGGCTCAGCCGGCTGCAGCGGATCGGCGTGGTGGCGGCTCTGATTGCGGTTGCCCTCGTGTCGGCCGGATAGCGCTCTCCACGAGTACCACGGAGAGTGTTCAAGTCGTATAGCCTCGCTGCCGATATTCCTCGGATGAAGTGGCTGAGGAAGAGAAAAGACGCCGCCCAGACTGACATCCCTGATCAGTCCGGTAGCCATGAGGCCAAGCTCATGTCTCGTCTGCGCGCCTTGCCGGCTGCGGAGTTCGACGACCCGGACGAGGTCGAGGCCCGCATTCGTCGCATGAGCTACGGTGCCAAGATCGAGCATCGCCCCTCCTGGATGGCAGTCGACGAATGGGAGGAGCGCGACACGGCCTAGGCGACTACACGTCACCTGTCGGCAACGCGCTACAACCACATCGGAGTTATCGCTCGTCCTCTGCTGCCAGTCTCCCTACCACGCAACCATTTCGCGGATAGCCTGAACGATGCTGTGAGGACCTACCCGGTAGGCGTCTTCGAGCGGCGGACTGAACGGGATCGGGATATCCAGACCACCCAGGCGACGCACTGGAGCGTCGAGGTCGCCAAAAGCCTCCTCGCCGATGAACGCGGCCACCTCGGCACCGACACCTGCCATCCGGTTGGCAGCGTGTACCA
Organism: uncultured Acidimicrobiaceae bacterium; assembly: GCA_947258375.1. Taxonomy (GTDB): domain Bacteria; phylum Actinomycetota; class Acidimicrobiia; order Spongiisociales; family UBA5794; genus JAHEJX01. Next base: position 20,222 of record CAMYIJ010000064.1, on the reverse strand, counting down.
CAAGCGCCCGACCGGTCTTGGCGACCGACTCGAGAATCGCATCGGTGTCCATCGGCTTGAGGGATCGCAAGTCGATCACTTCGACACTGATGCCGTCGCCGGCGACCTCGTCGGCAGCCTGGACCGAGTCGTGAACCGTCGAGCCGTATGTGATGATCGATAGGTCATCTCCGGCGCGGGCGATGCGAGCTACCCCCAGCGGAATGGCCGCAGATCCATCCGAAACCGGGCCCTTCAGGGATCGGTAGAGCGGCTTGGCCTCGAAGTAGATCACCGGATTGTCATCGCGGATCGCCGCGAGCAGCAGTCCCTTGGCGTCCTCCGGAGTCGCGGGTGCCACAACCTTGAGCCCGGGGGTGTGCACAAACCACGCTTCTGGGTTCTGGCTGTGAAATGGTCCCGACCGAATCCCGCCGTCGCTGGGGGCACGAATGACCCACGGCACCGACGCTCCCCAGCGGTAATGGGTGGTCGCCGCGTACTGGACGATGCTGTCGAAGCCGGTTGAGATGAAGTCGGCGAATTGGACTTCGACCACCGGACGCATCCCCATGAGCGCCATGCCGTTGGCGGCGCCGATGAAGGCGAGTTCGGTCATGGGCATGTTCTTCACCCGGAGCGGTCCGAACTGGGCGGCAACTCTCTTGGTTACCTTGAAGGCGCCGCCGAAGTCGCCGCCGACGTCGGTGCCGAGGACGATCACGTCTGGATCGTTCTCCATTTCGATTGCGAGCGCCTCGGCTATCGCGTCGAGATACGTGAGCTGGCGAGTCGCGGTCACGGTGCGTACACCCCGGTCGCAACGGTCGCCGGATCGGGTAGCGGCGCCTTCTCGGCCTCCGCGATGGCCGCCTCGACCTCGTCGCGACACTCGCTGTGGAGCCTCTCCAGCCTCTCGGGCGACAGCACGCCTTCCTCGAGGAGGGTGTCCTCCCATAGTGTCACCGGGTCGCGCTCTTGCCACTTCTCCAGCAACTCGGCCGGCACATACTCCGCACCGTCGTGGATGGCGTGCCCGAGCATCCGCATCGTCTTCGCCTCGATCAACGTGGGTCCGCCACCGTCGCGAGCCCGGGCGACCGCGGCGGACACGACGGCATGCACCGCGGCAACGTCGTTGCCGTCAACGATTTCGCCGACGACGCCATGAGCCTGCGCTCGCACGGCGATGTCCTCGATCGCCATCTGCTCGTGCAACGGAGTTGAGTAGGCGTATTGGTTGTTCTCGACAACCAGGACAAAGGGAGCTTTCTGCACCGCCGCCAGATTGAGTGTCTCGTGGAACAGACCCGTGTTGGACGAACCATCCCCGGTGAACGTCAGCGCGACCCGGGGCTCTTCGCGATACTGAAAAGACATCGCCGCCCCCAGGGCCACCGGTAGCGACTGCGGGAGATGGCTGACAAAGCCGATGATGTTGAACTCCAAATCACCCATGCCGTGCAGATTGGCATCCCGGCCTCGGGTCACCCCCGGCTCCTTGCCGAGCTGGTTCGCCATGATGCGCTCCGGAGACATTCCGCGAACCAGGTAGCACCCCAGATCCCGGTGCATCGGTGCCACCACATCATCAGGGCCGAGTGCATAGCCGGCCCCCACCGCAATCGCCTCGTGCCCTTTCCCGGAAAAGGTGCCCCCGACGCCGCGACCCTGTTTCCACATCGCCACGAGTGCATCATCCAACGTGCGGGTGAGCCGCATCCAGTACGCCAGGTTCAGCTTCGCCGCCGAGTCGAGTGACTCAGACAATGTGCAATCTCCTCATGGTGTGACGTGGAATTGCACACGCGCGACCGAGGCAATGATGGGCTGGGCGTACTTCTCAATGAAGTCGACGTGGTACGGATGACCTGAATAGGACCAGTAGTCCTCGACCGTCTCGAAGTCCGCCACAATGACGTAGTCGGCAGTCGCGGTCCCCAACCCGAGGTCTTCGCCGTGTTCATAGCGACGTATCAAGGCGATCACATCCGGCATCGTGGACAGCTTGGCCGCGAACGTCCTGATCTCATCCCTGGTGGCTTCTTCGGTCCAGGTGAACATCGCAACGTGGCGGATCAAGGGTCGACTTCCTGCCGGCTGCCGACAGTCTGGCGAGATTGCACCGGAATCCTCAACCCGACTTCCCTTCCTAGTATTGATTATCCATACTTAGAATGATATAACCTCAATAGCGGAGGGAGAGGCAATGGAGATTCGGTGGGACACGGCTCGACTGGCAGAGATTGCGGTCGACCTCGAAGACAAGGGCGCCTCGCTCATGGCGCTGCGCGGCAACATGATCGATACGTATGCCCGTGTCGGCCGCACGAGCGTCGACTCCACCGCGATGGTGATAGCGTCGCTTTGGGCCGAGTCGACCGCTGAGCACCTGCTGGATCGGAGCCGGCGATTGCGCGAGGCTGAGACCCAACTTCTCTGGGATCTTGGCCCGTCTCCGACTCGCCATGGGCTCCAGGCTCCGCTTCGTGCCCGTACCGCAACAGCCATCGAGGCAGACCTCGATACCGCGCTGAATCAACTCTCTGCGGTGTCGACCGAGGCCTCCGATAGGACGGCAGCCCGTGCCGAGCACCGTGTCGTCGAACTCATGTACGAATTGGCCGTGGCGACGCGACACCGAGCGCTTCTCGACCGCCGGATTCCAGAAGCCTCGCCCTCGCTCACCGAATTCATCGACTATCTGGGCTACGAAATGGCCGTATCGCAGCCGCTCCCCCACCTCGACTGGCAGCGCGTTGCGGCGGCAACGTCGGCCACTCGTCGCCTACTCGACGAGTCGTGGTTCGGCGATGTGAGCCGCCGAGATCTCCTCGAAATCAACGAGATCATGGCCGGCCTCACAGGCAGCGAACTCGACGGCGTGATCCGCGGGCTGTCCGACGATGAGCTCTACCGCTGGTTCCATGAGTTTGACGGGATACGCGGCGGCAATCTCTCCGAAGGCGAAGAGGCGGCGCTGTTCGAGACGCTGGCGGCCGCCGCGTCCGCCGCCACGCTGTTCCGGTTGGCGGGTGCCGAGGGGGGCAGCCGCTTCATGCAGATTGCTTCCGCCGTGCCGCGGGCCGCACCGACGGAAGTGGGCATCGAGTTCGTCGAAGCGTGTGCCGCTCACGCCGCCGATAGCGACGAGGCTCTCCTCGGGGCCCTGTCCGGGCTCGCCGCGCTGGACGCCAGACGCCGCCGCGTCGCTGTCAGCTCTTTACAGCAACAAGGGCTGCTGGATTCACTGTCGACGGCAACAACTGTGTTTCTCGAGCGCCAGGCCATCGAGCGGGATGATCCCGCCGTTGTCGAGTTCTTCCAGGGTCTCGTCGGCGCCATCGGCACAGCAGCCAGGACCCTGGCGGACTTGACGATCGTCGGGCTCGTGGACCGCGATCGGTTCCGACAGAAGTGGTCCGACGTCGGCGGGATTGCCAGTCTGGCCTTCACCGACCCCCGAGAGTTCTTCGAAGTCGTGATTGACGTCGAGACACTCCGCCGCAACCCGTCACGATGGACCGGGTCCGCCGCCGCCGGCTTGCTGACCGCCGGACTCGGCCGGCTGGCCCGGCTCGGCCACTTCGGCGGGCTGGCGGCTGCGACCTCCGGTTGGCTGAAGCGCCTCTCCGACACCGTCATCATCAGCGGCCGGCGGTTGCAGGTGCGAGCCCGACACCTGTCCCCGGTGCTGGATCGAGCAGGCGTGGCGCTGAGCGCGGCAGCCGTCAGTGAAGCGATCAAGGAGCTGGCGCTGGCAGACGACCATCTAGAGGAGCTCGGCGACCCCGCCGGCGGCTGACCACCGATGTCTCCCTCGGCCGTGCCAGGACCCGACCTGACCGCCGTTCAGATGATCGAGTCGTCGACCCCCGCCACCTGACGCAGCAGCTCGGTTTGTCCAACGTGGTAGGTGTCGTGGAAGAAATCGAAGAAAACCCTCGAGCCAACGGTGGATGTGCGGTCGCCGTCGGCACGTTCCGCGGCGAGTTGGTCCTGTGTCATCGAGCCGAGCACGTCCGCGATGCGGTCCTGGCTTTGGCGGGCCAGTGCCACCAATTCGTCGAGCTGGAGCACATCCGGCCCGTCCTCGATGATCGGGTGGGATTCGCGGGCGTATCGTTCTGACACTTCGGGCGACATCAACCGCTCGTGGCCCAGAAGAGCGAACATCTCGTCGCGGTACTGCACGACGTGGCCCACCACCCAGTTGAGGCAGTTGATGTTGTACTCGGTCTGAATGAGGCTGTCCTCATGTGACAACCCGTCCGTCTGCATCTCGATGATTCGAGTGTTGCGCTCGAAGGCCTTGACCAACTGGACCGGTTCAATCATTGGACCTCCCTCTTGCCGATGGGTCGCGGACGGGTCAATTGTATGTGAGGACGCGGGCGGCGCGCCGGGTCACCAGCGACGCGAGGCCGGCGACATGTCCTCGCGGGACAGCCGGATGTCGAATCGTTCCCTGATGAGAGCGTCGCGCTCGGGCGCGATATGAGCCGGGTAGTGCCGAGACAGTATGCCCTGCACCCGGCGCCCCGCCCGCTGCCAAGCATCCGTGGCGCCCTGGTCATGCCAATCATCCGGGCTGAGCCGATCCCCAACTGTGGGATAGACGTACTCGGTTTCCATTACGGCCAGCGTCTGCTCGGCAGCCAGGAAGTGGCCCTCGCCAACGACTGCGTCCTCAATGACATCGGTGGCCATCGTCTCGTCGGTCACCTCGATGCCGCGCACGGCGCGCAGCACGCTGGCCAGGATGTCGTTGTCGATGACCATCATCTCGTTCGAGCAGGCCAGCAGGCTGGCGAGCATCCCGAAGGACTCGTAGACGAGGTTGGCGCCGCTGAGGCCGGCAAGAGCCGTGGTCAGGGCCTTCTCGTGACCGGCCTGGACATCAGGGACCTTGGAGTCGGCCATGCCGGCGGCGACTCCACTCGGCAGATCGTAGAAATTGGCGATCTGCGCCGAAGCCGCATTGAGGATGCCAGCTTCCGCGCTGCCCCCCGACATGGCGCCTGTCCGCAGATCGGAGACAAACGGCCAGTTGGCGAAAATGAACGGGTGCCCCGGCGAGAGGAGCTGGACGAACGTCAACGCTCCGAGAGTTCCCGCCGTGGTCTGTACCAGTGCGCCCGCCAACGTCGCCGGCGCCGTCGCCCCGGCCTGGCCGGCAGTGATGGCGCTGATCGGCATGCCGTGCTCCATCGCCGCCACCATCACGTGGGCCGTGTCGATGGCGAAGCGCAGCGGCGGCACCATCGTGGTGGCATGCAGGTGACAGAACGGCCGTTCGGCGAACCGGCCGGGGCCTCCGAGCACCATGTCGAACATCTCGATCGTGGGGGCGACGCTGGCCGCCTGCATGAACGATGTGCCGATGGGCTTGCTGGTACCGGCCATGGTGGCGTATGCCGTGTTGATGTCGAGCACCGCGGGATCACTGAGCTCGGTGGGAACGACCGTACGACTGAACCAGTGGACATTCTCGAGCCGGTCGGCCAGTCGAGAGAAGTCGTAGAGATCGGTCAGGGTTGAAGGACGGTGCCGACCGCTGTGGGAGTCGAGCACCGAGATGGCGGCCCCGGCGGTGCCGAAGTGCACCCTCTTGCCCGACAGTTCGAGATCGTGGCGCGGCTCGCGCCCGTAGAGCGTGATGCTGCTCGGGGCTCGTTCGATCATCTCCGCGACGAGCTCACGAGGGATGCGTACCCGACCGGCATCGCTGAGTGTGCAGCCCGCGGCGGTGGCTGCCTCTACGAACTGCGGGATCCCGTCGCCGATACCGATCCGCTCGAGAATGTCGAGAGCCGCGTCATGGATCCGCTCCACATCGGATTGCGACAGAGGCCGATAGCTGCCCCCCGGCATGCCGGGCCGCACAGTGTCCGACCCTGCTGTGGCCCGCTGCGCTCGCTTCGCCTCCCTGGCATCTCGGCGACGACGCGCTCCGGTCATCTCCCTAGTCCGCTTCGGGCGGGGACGAGACGCGCGGGTAGTTGGCGAACCCGGATTCGCGATGGCTCAGGTCGCAGAACGGGTGGTTGGCACTGGCACCGCAGCGGCACAATGTGGCCCGGGGTCCGGTATCGAATGTCTCGCCGTGGCGATCCTCCACCTCGAACGAACCGCGCACGAAGTAGGGGCCTTTGGGCCACGGAACAATCGTCGCCGGGACCTGAGTCCGTTCCTGAGGTCCGTCGTCGAGCCGCGTATATGTCAACGCGCCGCTTGGGCAGTTCTCGACGACCTCGACGATCTCTTCCAGCGACCCGGCGTCGAGCTGAATCCAGGGGTGTTGCTCAGTGTTGAACACCTCGATGAGCGCCTTGGCGCACCATCCGGTGTGAATGCAGCGGCCGGAGTCCCAGTGAACTTCTAGCTGATCGGTTGCGTAGGTGCGCTTTGCCATGGCGGGAACCTAGTGTTGCCGGCCGGCCACGCGCCAGCGATTGTATTTCCCTCGGATACTTCTCGTTCATGCGCAGGACACCGCCATATGTGGCGCTCAGCTACGCAAGAAACCAAAGCGCTCAGCTCATCGGCTGCCTAGCCGTCGGCTCGCTGGCGGGCGCGGTAGGCCGCGACGTTCTCCCGGGTCGTGCAGGTGTCGGAGCAGTGGCGCCGGGACCGGTTGCGGGACGTGTCGACGAACACGTCGTCACAGGTCATCGAGTTGCACGTGCCAAAGCGATCGAATCCGCCCTCGATGAGGGCCACCGATAGTCCCATTGCCGTCACCGCCCCGAGCCACCGCGCCGGTGCCCCCTCCTGGGGCTCGAAGTGGAGATGGGGATCGGCTCCGGCATGAATGCTGAGACGGGGAACGGCGACAACATCCGCCAGAATCGTGTTGATCGCTTCAGAGGCACCGGCCACATCCTCTGCCTCAAAGACCTCACGAAGGCGAGCCCGGAGCGCCCGAACTTCGTGGAGATCGCTCTCGGCGGCCTTCCATCCGGGCCGGCACCACTCGCCCTCATCGTGGGTTTCGAGGAAGCTCGCGACGTCGGCCGGCGTGGCCAATTCATCCTCGTGGGTGATCGCGTTGAGCGTGTTCGTCAGGTCGACTGCGATCTGCACAGGAGCGTCGCTGTAATGCGAAAAGTCCACTTGACTCCTTACAGAGTTGTGTTACATTTGTAAGAGTTAAAAACACTATAGCCCGCTACGGTATTCCTGGCCACAGGCCAGGGCCCGAGATAGCGAGAGGAGGACGTAATGAGCCGAGGAACCACAACGCCACAGGCCGAGTTTGGTGCACTGTTTGACGAGCTTCTGGCCACCCGGGCTCGTTATGAGAGCCTCCGCATCGCGGGAGCTTCGTACAGCGACCGGGCCGACCTGATCGAGCGCCTCCACTCCCTGCGCCGCGACATGGGCTTGCTTCGCGCGAGCCTGGTCTGATCACAAGGCCCCTCAAGCCGGAAAGCGCCTCGCAACACGCGGGGCGCTTTCTGCATTGTGGAGTGGAATAAAGCCGACAATTCGCCTGTTCAGAATGGCATCGGCGCTGATGACGCTATCCTTTTCGTGGATGCCGTCACTCGGCAACGACTCCCGTCGGCACGCCGTTGAGCTTGCTGCGTGGAAAATGACAGAAACAGCCCCTTGAAAGGCCGAACAACCTGAATACCAAAACTCTGGAGAACAGCTAGTGGCCGGGAGTGATGATGTCTTCCGTGCCCAGGGCACGGTGACCGCCACCCTCCGCAACGCAAGCTTCAAGGTCAAGCTGGACAGCGGACATGAGGTCATCGCCCGCGCGTCCGGCAAGATGCGCCGTGGCCGCCTGATTCGGATCATCCCCGGGGACAAGGTCGAGCTGGAAGTCTCGACGTACGACCCCACCCGGGGCCGCATCGTCTGGCGCCACCGCTAAGGCGCCCGGACAAAGCTCTACCGGCGCAACTCCTTGCGCCACACCACTTTGAGGCCCGACCAGGTTGCGTCGACGGCGCACACCTTCACGTCGACGAGGCCCCTGGGTAACGCTTCCGCGCGGACCACGTCTTCGGTCATGTCGGTGGGCACCTTCGAGGCACGCTTGGGCCAACACACCCAGACCGCTCCATCCGGATAGACCATCCGTCCCAGCGTATCGAGCCGTCGCGACAACTCTGATCGAGATTCTGTGAACAGGACCACCATTTCGGCTTTGCCCCGCGCGCTGGTTCGGATCGTCACTCCCGACGGCATCTGGTCCGTCAGCTGCGGGACACTGCCCGGATCATTCAGCACGGCGACCACCGAACAAGGCTTGATCCCGAGTTTCTTCACCAGCGGAGTCCCCGAATAGCCGGCCGTCATGTCCAGTCCAGGACGACCTTCCCCGCCTCGCCGGCCCGGACCACAGTGAAAGCCTCGGCGTACGCCGCGGCCGGGAAGTGATGAGTGATTACCGGCGCGACATCCAGCCCGGTTTGAAGCATGGCCAGCATCTTGTACCAGGTTTCGAACATGCGGCGCCCGTAGATCCCCCGCAGTGTGAGGCCTTTGAACACGATGTCGTTCCAGTCGATCGGTGCCGCCTCATGCTCGGGTATTCCGAGCAGGGCGATCTTGCCGCCGTTGTTCATTGTCGAGATCATGTCATGGAGCGCCGCACTGACTCCGGACATCTCGAGGCCTACGTCGAAGCCCTCCTTCATGCCGAGATCCCACATCGTGTCGGCGAGCGGTGTCGTCGAGACGTTGATGGCACGATCCGCCCCCATGGCGGAGGCGATGCCCAGCCGAAAATCGTTGATGTCGGTGACCACTATGTAGCGGGCGCCAACGTGACGTGAAATCGCAGTGGCCATGAGACCGATCGGACCGGCCCCGGTTATCACGACGTCCTCGCCGACAACGTTGAAGCTCAGCGCAGTATGAGTTGCATTGCCCAGCGGATCGAGAATGCAGCCGATGTCGTCACTGACATCGTCCGGGATCGGCTGGACGTTGCTGCCGGGAACGCTGACGTACTCGGCGAACGCCCCGGGGCGGTTGACGCCGAGACCGACGGTGCGGATGCACAGATGGCGGTTGCCGGCCTGGCAGTTGCGGCACCGGCCGCACACGATGTGACCTTCTGCCGAAACCCGCTGCCCGATCTCGAGGCCGGCCACCTCTGAGCCCAACCGGTCCACGGTACCCATGAACTCATGTCCAATCGCCATCGGGATCGGGATAGTCCGCTGCGCCCATTCATCCCATGACTCGATGTGCAGGTCGGTTCCACAGATCGACGTTTTCCGCACCCGGATCAACACATCGTTGGGACCCAACTCCGGCTGCGGGATGTCCTCGATCCAGAGCCCGGGCTCCGGATTGGCCTTGACGAGCGCCTTCACCGATCAATCACCCCCAATTCCCGACCGACGGCGATAAAGGCGGCTACCGCCTGGTCGATTTGCTTCGGCGTGTGCGCCGCCGACATCTGGGTTCGGATTCGGGCCTCGCCCCGGGGCACCACCGGAAATGAAAAGCCGATGACGTATATGCCCCGTTCGAGCAGCTTGTCCGCCATATCGGACGCCAGTTGGGCATCGCCGAGCATGACAGGGATGATCGGGTGCCCCTCTCCCGCCAACTCGAAGCCGGCCGCCGTCATTCGGTCCCGGAAGCGTTGCGAGTTCTCCCGGAGCCGATCCCGCAGCTCTCCGGAGTCTTCGAGCATCCGGAGCGCCCGCAGAGTGGTGGCCGTGATGACGGGCGCCAGCGTGTTGGAGAACAGGTAGGGCCGCGAGCGCTGGCGGAGCCAGGCAACGATCTCGCGGCGTCCCGACGTGTAACCACCCGAGGCCCCTCCCAGTGCCTTGCCGAGCGTGCCGGTGACGATGTCGACCCTGTCCTGGACTCCCCAGTGATCGGGGGTCCCACCACCGTTGGGTCCGACGAAGCCAACAGCGTGGGAGTCGTCGACCATGACCAGGGCGTCGTACTCGTCGGCCAGATCACAGATTCCGGGAAGGTCGGCGATGATCCCATCCATCGAGAACACACCATCGGTGGCGATCAGCTTGTAGCGCGCATCCGCCGCCGCCTCGAGCTGTCGCCCGAGGTCCTCCATGTCGTTGTTGGCATAACGAAAACGCCGCGCCTTCGAGAGGCGGATTCCGTCGATGATGGACGCGTGATTGAGCGAATCGGAAATGACGGCATCCTCGTCGGTGAGGATCGTCTCGAACAATCCGCCGTTGGCGTCGAAACAGGATGAGTAGAGGATGGTGTCCTCAGTTCCCAGGAACTGTGACAGGCTCTCCTCCAGTTCCTTGTGCACTGTCTGGGTGCCGCAGATGAAACGCACCGAGGCCATTCCGTATCCGTACTCGTCGACCGCCTCGCGGGCGGTCGCGATCAGATCGGGGTTGTTGGCCAAGCCCAGATAGTTGTTGGCGCAGAAGTTGAGCACCGAGGAGCCATCGTCGAGCGTGATCACCGCATCCTGCTGGGAGACGATCCGCCGCTCGGCTTTGTACAGTCCGTCCTCGTGCAGTCCGGCGGTTTGCCGCGCCAGGTCGGCCAGAAAAGCAGAGTTCATAGCCTGAGTCTACGCACCCCCGACCGAGCCGCCGCGGCCCAGCCGACAGCAGTGTGGTACTTTCCGGCGAACGCCGGAAAGGCAGATCATGGGCTGGTTGGACAACTTCCTCGCCGAATGGAAGGCTCGCCGCGCCGGTCGCAAGTTCGTCTCCAAAGATATCCAGAAATCGGCTCGCCATGTGATAGGTCCCACCGGCAACGGCTTTTCCAACGCCTGGGACACCATGGCCGAGTCGAGCGATGCATACGTCGAGTCGTTCGATCCGCGGATCCCACCAAGTCTGTTCATCTCCCAGCGAGACAGGACCCGCCTCAACCAGCCGATCCCGCTGATCGAACGGCGAATCGAGGCCCACAACGATGACGACGACGGCTTGAGCGACGACGAGATCGAATGGGGTGGCCAACCTCCGGGCCCTGCGGGCTAGCTAGGAGCTCAGCTGCGCCGTAGCGAAGATCACGTGGAACGGCTGGCAGTAGATGACGACGGTCCAGTCGCCGGATGCCAGATCGACCTCGGGCGGGATGTCGTAGTTCTGATTCCCCCGGTTGCCCTTGAGGCTGCCCAGGTCGACATAGCCCGACGCCATCACGTCGTCGCGTCCCTCAGCCGAGCCCACCGGGCTCAGAATCACATGCAGGTCGGGACCGTTGGTCACATCGAGGTTGTCGAACCGCAGGATCTGTGACCCGTCATCGAGGACATAGGCCCCAACATCGCCGGAACCCTGGTGGAACGAGTCGGCCCCCTCGAAGGCGCCACTCAACAGCTTGATCGGATCTGCCTCCGGCATGTCGACGCTCACAGTGGAGTTGTCGGCCTCGGCCTTGATCATGGCCGCCTCGACCTCCTCTGCGGTCGAATCCTCAGGTATCTGGGCAGCGGCGGCCCGGGGAAAGTCCTCGACAATGGTCTTGTTGAACAGCAACGGTGAGAGCAGCCACCAACCAAGAGCAATCGCCGGAATCCCCACGGCGAGAATCGCGGCTATGACTCCCCTGCGCTGGAACCACTTCCTGGACTGCGGGCCGACTTCGTTCATTTCCTCTTCTCCTGAAAGGTGTCAGCGCAGCCAACCATCGAGCACGGCGCAGTCTTCCGGGATCGGGATGAAGAAACGATGAACAAACCAGGCACTCGCAGCAACCGCCTGCGTTCAGGTGTCGTCGCCGACCCTCTCGACTTCGATCGTGCAATCGGTCACCACGGCGGCGATCGCGCCGATGGCCACCCAGACCGGCAGCAGCACCGCTCCCACAACTCCAATCGTCAGGGGGATCTCGATGATTCTCTTGCCCTCGCCATTCTTGATGATGAGGCGCCGCACGTTGCCTTCATGGATGAGGTCCTTGACCTTCTTGAGCAGCTCGTCACCGTCGACGTGGTACTCCTCGGCCTGCCCGGTCATGAGAGTTTCCTCCTCTGTAGCTCATGGTGATGCCGAACACACCAGCGCTCGACAGCCACAGCCTCTTCCGGGCTCGGGCTTTGCCGAGCCGAAGTGCTCTTGGCGTCGCTCAGCTGTCCGCCTGCCGCGACTCAGACGTGGACGGCGGCGTCTTCCAAGCTCCAAGGGGCGCCCACATGGCAAGCCCAAACGCGAGCACCAAACCCAGTATCGGCAGCAACGTTACGAAAGGGCTCTCCAGCGGAATCGTGCCGAAGGCCAGAAGAGTAATTGCACCAAAAAGGCCGGCAAGGAAGCCGAAGACAGCCGCCATCACGGGACGACCCCGTTGCTTCTTCACGTACTGCTCCCTCCCGCTGATGGGCCTTTGACCCTGATTGCCAGATACGATCCCGCGATGCTCAGCACCGTCAGGCCGCCGGCGATGAATCCGATCGGGTTGGTCCCCGCCAGGGACAAAGTGACTTCTCCGGAGCATGTCGGCGATCCGGCTTGCTCGAGGGTTCCCTCCCAGTGTTGGCCGATTACGGTGACCTTGAAACCGGAGAGGAGCGACGGGAACTCATACTCATAGGTGCCCGAGTTACCAGTGGAAGTCCCTGTGGTCGACCAGGTCCCCACCTCTACCGTGCCGACCGGAAACGGTACTTTGACCTTCACGTTGCCGCTGGTCGATCTCGCCTCCGTCGGAGGCGGTTTCAGATCGATGGCGCCGGTCCACGCAACATTGCCCTCCAGCGGGATGACGACCACTTCACCTTCTGCAAGTTGGCTCGCCACTACCTCGAGTGGCGGGGACTCGTTCGCCCAAGTGCCAGAGCCGTCACACGGACCGCTTACGGTCGCCGCGGCAGGCAACGCCGTCAGGACGACCGCGAGCATTACGACTGCTGCCAACGCCAATGCTCGGGTTCGCTTCACTGGCAAGGCTCCCTTCGTCCCAGGCCACTTGATGGTAGCGATCGGCGCTCGCGGATGGGTCGTATCCCTGCGGCCTACCCACACGCGAGGTCTCCCCCGACGAATACGTCGAGGGAGACCTGGATTGCCGATCCCGGCGGGCACCGAAGAGGTGGAGCCCGCCGGATGCCTCCGGCAGCAAGAGAGAAGGGGGACTTATCTCACAAGTGAGATGCCGCCGGGTGGCGAAGCGGGTGACACGCTCTTTCACCCGCCGCCGCGGGCCGCGGGCGGAGGACGGCCGTATCGGATACCCTTTGAGTCACCCACCACACAAGGCGGCGGCATCTAATGAGTGTGGGGAAACCCACCAACGCTGAGATCTACGGCAAATACGCCGACGAGCTCGTCCGGTTCGCGACGGGACTGGTCGGACCCACCGACGCCCCGGACGTGGTCGCGGAGGCTGTCGTCCGTGTCATGTGGTCGAAGCGTTGGCCCAACGTGACCAACTACAAGGCGTATCTGTACCAGGCCGTGCTCAACGAAGCCCGAATGCATCATCGTTCAACCATGCGGCGCCGCGCCCGCGAACAGCGGGCATCGGGTGGGGACGTCGTCTATCCCGATGAAGCCCGGCCGGAGGTGCTCGACGCGGTGGGACGGCTCAGCCCTCGGCAGCGGGCTGCGATCTTCCTGACGTACTGGGAGGGACTTGGCGTCGACGAGGTCGCGTTCCGGCTTGGAGTACGTGAAGGTTCGGTCAAACGGCACCTGGCTCGCGCCCGGGCGAAGTTGCGAGGCTCACTCGATGCATGACTCACGACAGCCCGATGAGGCGAGGGCGCTGGTCGTCGAGCTGGCCGGACTGAGTCCGCTCGCTCCGCCATTCCCCGAAGCAGCAAACGAATCACACGGCCCGCCATCGGAGCCGCGCGGCACGCCACGAGGAATCGCCGTCGCCGCGGCGACGTTCGTGCTCGTGGTGGGCTTGGCCGGCGGTATCTGGTGGTTCGCCGGCGCCGGCCGCCAGACCGGCCTCGGCACATCGGTGGCGACGCCTCCGGCTACACCGATCATGGTGCAAGCCATCGAGGCTGCCATCGTTGCCGAAGACGAAACGGTGCTGCGAGGGCACCTCTGGCGCGGAGACGACGTCGGCATCATCGTCACCCCGGGCTACGGCGATGACGCCGCCGACGCGAGTCAGGCGGCGGCGTCCCTTGCAAGATCCGGCCATACGGTCTTCTTCTACAACCTGCGGGGCCAGCAACCGTCGGGCGGCCTGAGTGGCACCACCGACCTCACCAACGATCTACGAGCCGCCGTCGCCGACTTGAGGTCCCGCGGAATCGATCGAGTCTTCGTGCTCGGCTACCGCCAGTCCGCCACAGCCGCGGTCGTTCTGGCGGCGGAGCCGAGCGGTCTCGACGGCGTCATCGCCGCCTTTCCTTACGAGCGCTACGACAACCTCGACGCGATTGACGCAGCCGGCGCGAGCACGGCCCCACTGCTCTTCATCGGCGCTGCCGGAGACAGGGGGGCGGCCACCGCGGCGACGAGGCTCGCCGCCGCCAACGGCAATACCGACCCGTACATCCTGAGTGCTCGTCCGCCGGCCGCCCTCAGCTCGGATCACTTCTCACCAAAAGTGGTCAGAGCGGTGCTCCAGTTCGTCGACGGTTGACAGACCCGGTGAGATCCGGCCGGATCAACTCGATCACATTCTGATGCGATCGACTCCGTCGACACTCTTATGATCTGCCCATGAGCAACCCACTGTCGCTGCCCCAGATGATCGAAGCGAACGGTCTGCGATTCGGCTATCACCTACTTGGAGAGGGCCCGTTGTTGCTGCTACTGCACGGGTTCCCCGATACCGCCCGGGCGTGGGACCCGGTGATGGCGCCGCTGGCCGCCGCCGGATACACCGTGGTCGCTCCCTATCTGCGGGGGTATGCGCCGAGCGAGATTCCGCCCGCCGACACGAAGGTCGAGGACCTGGGCCACGACGTCATTGCCCTCATCGACGCGTTTGACTCGGAAACAGCCATTGTCGTAGGCCACGACTGGGGTGGCGCCGCCGCCTACGCCGCGGCCGCCCTGGCGCCGGAACGAGTCAGCCGCCTGATCACGGTGGCCCTGCCTCATCCCGCCGGTTTCAAGCCGAAACTCACTGACTACTGGCCTGCCCGTCACTTCATCACTTTCAAGTCCGGGTCGGCACCGGCGAAATTCGTCGCCGACGATTTCCACGGGCTGCGCGTCATCTACAAACGCTGGTCCCCGAAATGGGAGATGACGGAAGACGATCTCCTGGACAGCATCCGCTGTCTCTCGAACCGGGACTCGCTCCAGGCGGTCTTCGGCTACTACCGCGCAGCCGAGCGTAAGCCATCGCCGCTGATGCGTCGCAAGATCGATCCGCCCGCCGTGGCGTTCGCCGGTCAATCCGACGGGGTGGTGCCGTTGCGCGCCTACCGCGAGGCTGAGACGCGCTTCACGGGAGAGTATCGGGTGGTGGAACTGCCGGGCGGCCACTTCCCCCATCGAGAGGATCCCGAGTTGTTCACGGAGAAGCTTCTGGAGGAACTGGCTCGTTGATGTCGTTCGGCGCACTCGCGCAGTAGGTGCGGCCCGATCTGACCGACTCGATAGAGCGTGCGGGGCCGGGACACAAGGACTGCCAACGCCGGCCTAATTGAATTGCCCGGACCAGCCGATATGGACCACTGATAGGTCAACAAGGAGACAGGCGGGTAGGGTCCGACACCATGGGAAACGCAGAAACCGCATCACAGGAGATCACAAGGCTGGTGCTCGGGGTCAACTGGCGAGTCGGCCGCGATCACGGCGGCCACCTCGAGGCGATGGCTTCCGATATCGGACTGGGATCTCTCGAACTGCTTCCCCACCTCGGGGACTTCCTCCTCGATGGTCTGCTCACGAGGCAGATCGCTACCCTCCGGATGCGCTATCAGCCTGAGGAAGAGGTATCCGGCCGGTTGGCGGAACTCGAGGAGAAGGGCCTGATCAAGCTGAATCCCTGGGGATTCGTCGCGACGGAGTCACTGCGGCCACTTCTCAAAGCGTTGCACAGCGCGCGGGCCGACGTCGCGCGGGGACTGTGGGTCCAGCACGAAGTCGAGGTCTCCGTCGTGACGGAGTCATGCAAGGCCATCCTCGACAACGTCACACCGACACACATCGTTGCGCACACGCACAACCGGGTACGCAAGCCCCTCGACAGATACTCGCTGCTTTGCCAGCGGCTCGTGACGTTGCGCTATATGCGCCAACAGGACCACGCCGAGGCCTGGACAGAACGGGGCCTGACGACGGAAGAGATCGCTCTCATGACCGCGCTGTGGCGCGATGAGAGCGTCGAAGAGGCAGAGCAGCAACTGTCCTCATTGCGTGAAGCCGGCCACGTGCTCAAGCCCGATCCTCCGCGGCTGAGCGCGAAAGGCAAGCGGCTGCGAGCGGCGATCGAGGACGACACGAACTCGCGAACCGAACAGTCTCTTTCGGTGCTCGACGATGAGGCGATGACCCGGTTCCTCGAGGCGCTCGCCCGACTTCCCGACTGAGCCGGCGAGAGCTTTCAGTCGGTCGACGACCGGCGACGCTGACAGAGCTGCCATCAATTGACATAATGGGCCGCTCACTCGACATGCGGAGGGATTCAGTTTGGGGGACACAAACGTGCCCCTACCGGAGGGGGCCGGCGAGAAGGCCGACTTCGACCCCGATTACCCGGTAGGTGCCGACTTCTATCGATACGTCAACGCGAGCTGGCTCGCCGCCAACCCGATCCCGCCGGAGTACGGATCGTGGGGCGCCTTTCACGAGGTCCACGTCCGCAACGAGGATCTGCTCCACGAACTGCTGGACCAAGCGGCGGCGACGCCCGGGGGAGCCGGCAGCCCAGAGGCCATGGTTGGCGACTACTGGGCATCGGGCCTCGATGAGGCCGCAATCGAGCAAGCGGGAATCGATCCGCTGAACGAGTTCCTCGACGCCATCGACTCGCTCGAGAGCAGTGCCGATCTTGTGCGGCTACTGGTGTCGTTCCGCAAACGTGGCGTCGGGATGATGTTCGGATCGTACGTATCGCCCGACTTCGAGGACAGCTCGCAGTACCTCCTCTATCTCGTCCAGGGCGGCCTGGGCCTGCCGGAACGTGACTACTACTTCCGTGACGACGATCACTCGGTCGGCCTGCGCTCCGAGTACAGAAGCCACATCGCCCGGATGCTGCAACTCGTCGGTCGCGAAGGGGACGCGGCAGCCGCGGCTGAGGGCATCATTGCGTTCGAGACTGCGCTCGCTGAGATCTCGTACACCCCCACCCAGCTGCGCGATGCGGAATTGACGACGAATAAGTTCTTGCAGTCCGATTACTCCAGCGCGATGCCGGGATTCGACCTGACCGAATACTTCGGCGATCTCACTGAGGAGGTGCCGGCGGCGGTCAATCTGGACAACCCGGGCTTCTTCTCGAACCTGGGTGGTTTGCTTGCCGGCGTCGCGATCTCGACGCTGCGTTCCTATCTACGGTGGAGCCTCATCCGGGTCACTGCCGGTTCGTTGTCGAACACTTTTGCGGAAGCGAATTTCGACTTCTACGGCAAACTGCTGGGAGGCCAGCGGGAGATGAAGCCACGCTGGAAGCGAGTTCTCGGGGCCGCTTCGGCCGACATCGGCCAACAGGTATCGCAGCTCTACGTGCAAGCTGCGTTCGGGGCCGACGCCAAGGAACGATGTGAGTCGATGGTCGACGGGCTTCTGGTAGCGATGGAGGAATCGCTGCGAGCGATCGACTGGATGAGCGATACGACCAAAGAAAAGGCCCTTATCAAGCTCGCCGGGTTCTCCTACAAGATCGGCTACCCCGACAAGTGGCGGGACTACAGCAATCTCACGATCGACCGCGGGCCCTACGTCGCCAATCGGCTCCGAGCTGCGTCTTTCGAGTTCAACCGCAAGATCGCCAAGCTCAACAAGCCGGTAGACAAGGACGACTGGGCTATGGAGCCTCATGCCGTCAATGCCTACTACCACCCCCTCTACAACGAGGTCGTCTTCCCGGCGGGCATCCTGCAGCCACCGTTCTTCTGGGCTGAAGCCGATGACGCCACCAACTTTGGTGCGATCGGGACGGTCATCGGTCACGAGATCACCCATGGCTTCGATGATCAGGGGAGCAAGTTCGACGCCACAGGCAACCTCGAGAACTGGTGGAGCGAGGCGGATCGCACTGCCTTCGAGGACCGGGCGAACGGTCTCGTCGATCAGTTCGGTGCTTATGAGCCGATGGAGGGCCTCCACGTCAACGGGGAACTCACTCTCGGTGAGAACATCGCCGACCTGGGAGGCGTCACCATTGCGTATGCCGCAATGCTGGCGGCTCTCGCCGAACAGGGGCGGCTGCCCCACGAGCCGGACGGCGGTGAAGACGGCCTCACTGCCGCGCAGCGCTTCTTCGTGTCGTACGCCAAGATCTGGAGAGGAAACTACACGGACGAGTACACGCGGCTCATTGTCGCCAGCGACCCCCACTCCCCAGGCGAGTATCGGTGCAATGGAGTCCTGGAGAACTTCCCGCCGTTTGCCGAGGCCTTCTCACTCGAACCGTCGACGCCTCTCGCCAAGAGCCCGGAGGCGGTGGTCAAGATCTGGTAGCGGCAAGATCGAGCCTGCGGCCGGCTTCGTCGTCGCAGCTCGGTATCATTGGCCGACGAACTGAGAAGCGAAGCCGCCGACGGCGCGCCGGGGGTCGAAATGGCAATACGAATTGCAGTCTGGGTCACAATCATCCTGATCGTGCTCGTAGTCGTCATGGCGTCTTTCGTCGAGTTCGCGCCGGACAACTCCGACCTGCACCGGATCGGCGAGAATTTCTTCGACTTCCTGGATCGAATCACGCCGGGCAACTAGGTAGGAGCACATGGCAGCGGGCGGGGGCTCGAAGGCGATGATCGTCGCATTCCGGGCGAACCGGAGAGTCGCAACTCGAAGTTCGTTGGCTTCTCGTTCACAGGATCTTTATCCATGCCCTCGCCGAGGGCATCCGATGTACATGGAGCCCGACATTCTCGCCGCAGCGTCTCCCGAGGACGCCACTTGAAACGCTATCTCGCCGCCGGCGGCACCGCGCTCCTGCTGGCGATGTTGCCGGCGTGCACGGAAACCACCCGGGTACCCGCGCCGACGGGCACCGACCAGTCACCGACTACGGCGGTACCCGGCGACTCGAGCGCCACGCCGGCCGATCCGGGCACTACAGCCTCAACGGCACCGCCGGGCCCTCGCGACTTCTCCTTCGTGCAACTGACGGAGGACAACGACAACGAGCTGGTAGCTGTTTCATACCCTGTGCTGCAGAGCCTGGCATCGACCCTGGCGGCCCCTGTAAATGACGAGATAATCGGCGCCGTCGACGATCTCATCGTCGGCTTCATGGATGCAGCCGCTGCTGCTCCGGAGGGCGAGTCGCGATCGACCCTCACCCTCGAGGCCGCCCCGGAACTGATCAACGACGACGTCTTCAGCCTCAGTGGAGTCTCGTTCGAGTTCGTACGCGGCGGCGAACCGATCACGAGGCGCATCGCCTGGATCTTCTCGATCGAGACCGAGTCCGTTGTCACGGCGGCCGAGCTGTTCGTCGACGGCAGCCTCGAACATCTTGCCACAGCCGCCCGGGACCACCTCGTGGCAGACGTCCTCGGAGATGAAGCCGCCATCACAGTGCCGGACGGATTGGCGCCGATCCCGTCCAACTTCGACGCCGTATGGCTGACTCCCACCGGTATCGGTGTTGGCTTCGATCAGTATCAGGTCGCGGGCGGAGAGGCCGGCAGCCCTGCCGTGTTCGTCCCCTTCGCCGAGCTGCTCGACGTTCTCAACAAGACCGGAATCCTCGCCCCGCTGCTGCGCGGATCAACGCTCCCGGAGTCCTAGTTGTGACGCCCGCAGACGTTGTTGACACTCGCTAGGGACGAGCGCGTAAGTCGCTGGCGCCCGGAGAGACACGAAGAGTGGTGACCTGTAGTCGAGACCGAACACGGGGGTGCGGCTCGGGGTGGTTCGGCGGGAGAGGCAGGGGTGCGCCGGATTCTGCGATCGGTGTGGTTCGGGTATGTGTCTCCCCGGAGCTCGAATCCCCGAGTCGGGATCGTTGTGACTCCTTGTGCCGCGGCCGCGAAAAGGGGGATTGTCCAAGTGTGGCTGCCACCCAGGAGGTTCGCTTTCACCTGAGACCGCGGGCTGCTGCATCATTCGATGACCGGCCGATTCGTTGAAGGCGCGGGCGAAGGCCCAGGCGTCAATGGTTGCCCGTCAAGCGGTTCGTTCGTCGGTTGGTTGGCGTTAGGGTCGGTTCAGTTCGGTCTGGTTCGACGA
>CAMYIJ010000063.1 GCA_947258375.1 uncultured Acidimicrobiaceae bacterium | reverse complement strand
CGTCGGGCCCCATCTACCGTCTCTGCGAATCCGAAGCGCCCTGGGGGGAGACGGAGGCCAGCCACGGGATCGAGGTATGGATCACCCTTGACGAGGCATTGCAGACGGACGGGCTCGCATTTGGCGTGGCCGGGGGCATGGGTGGCGAGGCGACGGCGGGCAGCTCACTAGGCGAGGCCGGCCCCGAGATCGTCTCGCTCAGCGTTCCGAGCTCCGGGCGAGCGCTCACCGCGTGGGTCGAGACAATGGTCGCCGGCGATCCGTTACTCCAAGCCTCCTACCCATGGCCCGAGGAGTTCATGCAGGTGCTCAGTGGTGGGAAGGAGTGCCGCGTGCCGCGGATCTCAGTTCACTTCGGGGAAGGAGTTAGGTCGGGCGACGCTGATGCGATCGCGGTGTCGTGGGACGGCACCGGTTGTACCGCTAACTGACGCGAGTCTCCGAACGACGCACTTCGAGGGCGGTCAGGCTCACGTCAATCACGAGCGAGCACTCCCCCGGCCCGGGACACGACATCGAGCAAGAACCGGCGGAGGAGCAATCACCCATCGCAGGGGCGACGGCAACTTCGGTTCCGAGCCTGCCCGAGGCACGCAGCGCAGTGAGCATGGCTGCGACTTCGGCAGGAGGGACCCCCAGCCGCCTGGCGAGATCGACTCCGAGAACGAGGCCGGAGGATTGCTCGATCTCGTTGAGCAGCGCAGCCAGCCTCATCCCAGACCAACCAATCGGCCGCCCTGGAACACGATGAACGCTCCCGCCCACGCAATGGCGAATTGCCCGATAACGCTCACCCACATCCAGCGCGTGCCGAACTCCTGGCGGAAGGCGGCGACGGCCGCCATACACGGGGTGTAGAGCAGCACGAACACCATGAAGCCGAGCGCCGCCAACTGGCCCCGGCCTCCGCTGCTGTCTTCGAACGACGTGCGGACGGCAGCCTGCAGCGCAGTTGGGGTGTCATCTTCGAGGTCGATGAAGTCGAGCCCGATGACCGCGGGGAGCGCCCGCAGGGTGTCGGCTCCGGCCTCCAGGAAGCTGGTGCCGACATCCGCCAGGTCGGCGGCGAAGCCGGGGGCATCCTCTGCGGCGGTCTCGTCGACGGCGTACAGCTGGGCCACGGTACTCACGACGACTTCTTTCGCCACGAACCCCGACAACAAGGAACCCGACTGCTCCCACTCGCCGAATCCGAGAGGATCGAGCACGGGGGCGACGCCCTTGCTGACGGCGCCGAACGCACTGTTCTCGATCTCCGTGTCGGCGAAGCCGCCGTCGCCGGTCACGGGCAACGCCAGCAGGAGCCAAACGGCGATGCTGGCAAGCAGAATCGTGGTACCGGCACCCTTGATGAACGAGCCGGTGCGCTGCCGAACGAGGGCCCAGACCGTGCGGGTATTCGGAAGCCGGAACTCGGGCAGAACCATCACGAACGGTGTCGGATCGTCCTCCCGCAGCGCCGTCTTGCTCAGCAGAAAACCGATCAGGACGGCGACCGCGATACCGAGCAGGTACATCGCGAACACGACCATCGACTTGCTGTCCGCGTAGAAGACAGCAGCGAGAAGGATGTACACCGGGAGCCGGGCTCCGCACGACATGAACGGCGTCAGCAAACCCGTTAGCAGCCGATCGCGTGATGAGTCGAGGGTCCGGGTGGCGTAGATGGCGGGAACCGTGCAGCCGAAGCCGACCATCATCGGAAGGAAGGCTTTGCCGGGAATACCGACCGCGCGCATCGCCCGGTCCATGACCGCCGCGGCCCGCGACATGTAGCCGGAGTCCTCGAGCAACGCCAGCATCAGATAGAGCGCGAACAGCACCGGCACGAACACCAGTACCGCGCCGACACCCGCCAGCACCCCGTCGACGATGAGGCTCTCGAACCATCCGCCGTCGGCGCCGACGAGACCTAGTAGACCCACGGCCCACCTGCTCATCGGGCCGGAAACAGTCGCGTCGACCCAGTCGAGATATGGAGCTGTGACGTCGGCGGTGACCCGCAGCACGATCCACATCACGCCCAGGAACACCGGGATCCCGAAGAACCGGTGGGTCAGCACCCGATCCATCCGATCCGACCAGAGCAGTCCCGGCTCCTGGGAGCCCGTCATGGCGCCGACGAGACGGGTGATCCACTCGAAGCGTCGCTCGGCAAGGACCATCTCGGCTGCAAATCCAGATTCGGCGGCAATGCCGTCCCGGTCGGCGGCAGCTGCTGCGAGGACTTCGTCGCCGGCGGGCAGGGCCCCGATCCGGGTGCGCATCGCGGCATCACCGGCGAGCAGCTGCAGGGCGGTCCACCGCGCCGGGCCGACGGCGGCCACCGCCGGTCGGGCGAGGATGTCCTCGACCAGCCGCCCGATGTGCCGCTCGACGACCGGCCCGTAGTCGATCACCAGCTGCGGCGACTGTCGCCCGTCGGCGCGGGCGATGGCGCTCTTCACGTCGGCGGTGCCGACACCACGACGGGCGACCGTGCGCACCACCTCGACGCCGAGGGCCGCGGAGAGTCGCTCCTCATCGATCTCAATCCCTCGCCGCTCGGCAACATCCACCATGTTGAGAGCGACGACCTGGCGGAGCCCGAGTTCCGCTATCTGCGCCACGAGGTGCAGGCTTCCGGCGAGGTTCGAGGCGTCGGCCACCGTCACCACCACCTCGGGGCGCTCCTCTGCGAGATAGGTAGCGGCTATCGCCTCTTCTGCAGAAACCGCGACGAGACCGTATGCGCCCGGCAGGTCCACAATCTCAAAGCGCTCATCGGCCACGGTGAACTCTCCCGAGAACTGCTCCACCGTCTGCCCGGGCCAGTTGCCGACCTTCTGTTTCGCCCCCGTCAGCTGGTTGAACAGGGACGTCTTGCCCGCATTCGGACACCCGGCAATAGCGATACGCCGATCGTTTGCACCGCTCATTCAGCGGCCTCGACGACTACCGACTCGGCCGCGCTGCGGCCAATGGCGATACGGGCGCCGCCAAGACTCACGATGGCGGGGCCGCGCGGTTTGACGATCGTGAGCAGGACGCCGGGAACCACCCCAAGAGTCGCCAGCCTCATCATCAGCCGGGGACGGCCCGAAATCCGCAGAACCCGAACCTGCGTATCGCGTGCGGCCGCGGCCAGCGTGATCTCGTCGGCGGCGGTGTCCTCCGCGGCAGGGTGGCGGCGCCTAAACATCGGATCGAACTTCAATCGCTGCGGCCAGACTCTCGTTGAGATGGATCGACTCACCATCGAGTTCGATCAGCAAGCCGGAGGCTCCGGCTGCCGCCACGGTGAGGCGGCTGCCGATTGTCAAGCCTTCAGCTGCGAGGAACTCCCTAGCCCGCTTCGCCGCACGCATCGCAACAACCTCATATTCGACACCGACCGCCACGTCGGCCAGGCGCATGTCGGGATGACGGTTGTCCTGAAACGTCGCGGAAGGAATCGGGCGGCCGAGAGGACCCGCTTCCGGGTTGCCGAGGAACGCCGCCAGCCGATTGGCCGCCTCCGGCGTGGTGGCGTGCTCGAGGTGGCAGGCCTGCTCGTCGGCATCGGCCGGGTTGAAGCCGAGGTGTTCCGCGAGGAAGGTCGCCCACAAGCGACGGGTGCGCAGCACTTGATCGGCAATACCGTGACCGGCCTCGCTCAAGCGGACGCCGTGATAGGGCTCGTAGGTGAGGAAGCCGCGGCCGTCGAGTTTGCGGATCATCTCGTTGGCCGATGGCACCGAGACGTCCAGCTCGCCGGCGATGGCGGCTATCGGAACCGGGCCGTCGCTGCCTGCCTCCACGGCTCGGGCCACGGTGATCAGGTACATCTGCTCAGCCTCTGTGGTCGAACCGAGTTCAGGCTCGCTTGTAGAAATGGTCGCCAGATCTTCAGGCATGCCTAAACACTATGGAAACGGGTGTTGGCTCGATAGGGCCGGAAGTCCTTGATTGGTCCCGCTTCCGGCCGGGCCGTTTCGTGTCACAGCTGCCGATTACGTTGCCAAATATGCGGCCACCCGCTCCGAATGCCCTGCTGGCGCGGGCAGAAAAGTGGGAGGACTTGTCTCGCTGGGAGCGGGCCGAGATCGGCCGTGCTTTGCGCCTCCTCGGCTGGTCGTATTCCGAAATCCGCTCCCTGATCCCGGTGCCCAAGGCAACGCTGTCCGGCTGGTGCGCCGGAATTGAGCTCACATTGGATCAAGTCGATGCGATCAGGGCGCGCACCAGTTCCCAGGAGGGCGTTCCCCGCGACACCCAATGGCGGCGGCGCCGGGAGATTCAGGAGATTCGCGCAGCAGCCGCCGCTGAGGTCCCACTGCTCGTCGCAGAACCGCTGTGGGTAGCCGGCACAACCATGTATTGGGCTGAAGGTTCGAAGACGCACCGAAGACTGGCGCTCACCAACAGCGATCCGAGCGCACTGAGACTCTTCGTAGTCTGGACAACGACATACCTGAACGCAGATTCCGAGTTTGTCGGTGCGCTCCACCTCCACCACGGAAATGACGAGGCCGAAGCCAAACGATTCTGGATGGACGCTGTCGGCCTGGCCGATCTCAGCTTCCACAAGACCTACGTCAAGCCCCCGGGGACGGGTCATCGCAAGAACCATCTGGCACACGGTGTGTGTCGTCTGACGGTCAGGCGCAGCGCCGATCATCTCGTGCGGGTATCGGTCTGGTTCGACAACCTGCCGGCTGTGCTGGATCTCTGAAATGCCTGTCCTGCTATTCTCAATCCGGGTCGCTAGCTCAATTTGGCAGAGCAACGGACTCTTAATCCGTAGGTTGTGGGTTCAAGTCCCACGCGACCCACTCTTCGGGGTTCGGTTCTACACCGAGCCCCCATGCGCGGGCGTGGCGGAAATGGAAGACGCGCCAGGTTTAGGTCCTGGTGGGCAATGCCCGTGGGGGTTCGAGTCCCTCCGCCCGCACCAGTTGATGTCCAACGGTCTTCGTACCGAAGCCTCCTCGTCCCTATGCGTACAGACGCTCGGATTGCAGCCCGATCTCTGAACCTCTCGCAAGGGTTCGCTCGATACAGCCGGCTCCGACAGCAGCGATTCCGATACGGCAGGCGCTCCCTCGAATCGGCCAGAGGGCATCCGCTCCTGTCACCGAGGAATTTGGCGTTAGTTCGAAGCGCCCCCGACGTTGCGGCCGAAGGAGTCACCGGTTTCGGCGACGCCCTGGATACCGGCGCTATCCTGAGACCAGGTCTGATCGCCGGCGGCTCGAAGGCCGTCGGCGGTTCCATAGATCACGCCGACCCTTCCTGCCTCGAATGCCGCTCCCATGGTTTCATATGGGACGCTCACTAGAAGGTCATAGCGGCTATCGCCGTTGAAGTCGCCGGCACTGACCGACCACCCGAAACGGTCGCCGGCCTCGTTGGTGCCGTTGATGCCCTTCTGGTTCTGATGCCACATCTGATCGCCGGCCGCGCTGAGGCCTCGAGTCCCCCCATACAGGACGTGGACCGAACCGGTGCCCGCCATCTTTCCGATGGTGTCGTTTCCTACACCGATTGCAAGGTCGTCTCGCACTCCGGCATTGAAGCGGCCCGACGCCAGCGAAAATCCGAAGCGGTCGTTCGCACTGGCGGCGCCGCGCACGCCGGCCTTGGCCCGATGCCAGATCACGTCTCCACCCGTCTTCAGGCCGCCCGCCGAGCCCTGCAGCACATGCACGGAACCCGCATTGGGGGCGTCGCCCACATCGTCGTAGGGCACACCGATCGCCAGTTCGTCGAAGCCGTTGTTGTCGAAGTCGCCGGCGGCCAGCACGTGTCCGAAGTTGTCGTTAGCTGCGGGAGCTGCCCTCACACCCGGCGTGGCCCGGTGAAAGAGATCGTCCCCCGCCCTGGTCAGTCCGCTCGAGGACCCGTAGATCACATTGACCGCGCCGGCGGCATTCAGGCTGTTGACGGTGTCGCCGCGGGCCCCGATGGCGAGGTCATCGTGGCCGCTGCCGTCGAAGTCGCCGGTCGCCAGCGAGAAGCCGAACTGAGCGAAAGACGAAGGGACGCCCTTGATGCCTGACGAGGCTCGGTGCCAGATCTTGTCGCCGCTCGTCGACAGCCCCCCGGAAAAACCGTGGAACACGTGGACGCTGCCGCCGCCGAGGACCACGCCGATGTCGTCAAGGGCCACGCCCACAGCCAGGTCGTCATCACCGTCGCCGTCGAAGTCACCAGCCGCCAACGACCAGCCGAACCGATCACCAGTCACCGCTCGGCCGGCAACACCGGGAATGTCACGATGCAGGAACAGCGAATCAGTAGCAGACAGGCCCGTCGCCGAACCGAATAGGAGATGAGCGGCACCCGCGTCGACGATGCCGCCCACATCCTCAAACGGCACACCAATCACCAGGTCGGCAAAGGTGTCGTTGTTGAAATCGCCGCACGCAATGGCGCGCCCGAAAGAGTCGCCAGCCGCGGCCGCGTCGTCGATACCCGGCGAGTTCTGCGTCCAGATCTGATCGCCGATCGAAGTCAGCTTGTCCTGTGACCCGTAGATCACATTCACGGCGCCCGCGTTCTCGTGCACACCGACCGCCTCGCCACTCACACCGATGGCGGCGTCGTCGTATCCGTCATTGTCGAAGTCGCACTGCCTGGTTCCGCCGAGAGCCACCGCGCCGGACGGCGCCATAAGCATTGAACCGATCAGAACCACTGCAGCCAGAATCCGCCGCATAGAACAGCCCTCCCAAAGCCATTGACCACCGACTGTAGTCAACAGCTTCGTTGCTCGCTCTGAGCGAGCGGTGAGTGCTGACATCGTCGCCGGTCGCACCGACTGGAGATTGGGTTCGCGCATGGCCGTGTTCGTTCAATTCCACTCAAGTCAGCAAGAACGGTCAAGACGACATCACTGGCGTCTCCTTGTTATCCGCCGTCGCGCGGTCTCGCGTGAGGTAGCAGAGTCGAGCGACCAATACCATCGCGTAGAAGCCGTTCACTCTGGAACCCAATTGCAACCCAACTCGGCATAACCAGCCGGTACCCGATGGGACGGGACGGGACGACGACGAGCGAAGTGCCAGGCACCGCAACACTCCCCGGTATTCAACGGGACTGGACGGGATGGAGGTGTTCGGGTTTGGTCCTGTTGGGCAAATGCCCGTGGGGGTTCGAGTCCCTCCGCCCGCACCATATGAGGACATGTGCGGCTCCTCCTCAGTGTCGGATCGAGAAGATGAGGTCGTAGACCTGTTCCGTGTTCAGGTGCCCGATGTCGTAGGTGACGTTCTGAACGTCGACTCCGGCTTGCTGCATCCGGTATTCCATGAGCCGTGCATTGTCCGCCCAGTCAACTCGTTCGTCGTCAAGTGCTCCGAGAGCGATGAAGTCCTCAACGAACGGGGTTGCTGCTTCACGCAACCACAGCCACGAGTCGTCGCCAGGCGGGTTCTCCACCGATCGGGTTTCACCCAAGGGGTGTTGGGCTGACCAAAGAGCGACACGAAGGTCGGCTGACACATTCCAGTTCTGCGGGTTGAAGAACCCATCGAGCACTGCTCTCGGTTCGGGATCCCCCGATGCGAAGGATGGGTCCCATCGCTGGTGGTGGAAGAGGGGTTGGCTCTCTCCGACCACCAGGCCGGTCGGTAGCTCGCTGATCTGGTGTGGGCACGGTGTGTCGTCTGCCAATCCGAGTCCGACCCAGGTGGCTGGCATGGCACCACCCGAGTAGCCATCGACGGTGGTCGATTCGGCGCTGGCCCCATAGTCGGCGGCGTGGGCCTGAGCCCAACCGACGACGCAGGCGACACGGTCCATCTCCGGATACAAGTAGGCGGCCGGGTCGCTCCAGCCGTCGATCGTCCACGACTCGGCAACCACGGTCACCGCCCCGCGTTGGGCCATCGCCCGGGCTGCGTAATCGACTCCCATCTGTGGTGGGATCACGACGATCAGCGGCCACGGCCCATCATCTGGTCCGTCAACAGCCCGAAGATTCGCAAGTGCTGCCTCGTGGCGAACGCGACCACGCCACTGGTTCGCCAAGACCCGTCCCGCGACGCCATACAGCCAGGGCAACTCACGGCCTATAGGCACATCAGCCCGCCGTCGCCACGCCACCAGAAACGTCTCTGCCGCCGCATCCAACGCGTCCTCCCGGTTCGTCCGTCGAAGGCAGTACCGAAAAATCGCGTCGTAGCAGTCGTCATAAACCCGCTCGAATCTCCGGCGATCGGTCTCCACAAGCCCTCCGACGAGATACCGGGAGCCTTCTCACTATCTATGTGTCCGCAAACCCCGATAAGTGCCAAAGGTCACACGACCACGTCCCTCGCACAGAACCGGCAGGGTTGGGAGTTGCTGCGCAACTCCAGGGAACACGTGCCGCACCACGGGAACGCCTGCGGCGTTCCTTAGGAGTTGCTCCGCAACTCCAGGCCGCGCCCTTGCCAGGACTACTCGCACAAAACGATGGGGCGGGACCAGCGGCAGCGAATCTATCTCGGGTCGAAGGAGGCCCGGGGTGACCCGGGCCTCCTGGTTCGTGCGAGGTCGAAGGTGTCAGCGCAGGATTGGGTGGTCTTGCACCACGCGAGTGCTACCCCAGGCCTTGCCGAATCCATAGACGGTGCCCGCGTTGGCGGCAGCCAGCGCGACCATGGCCGCGGCGTAGATGACGTGCTGGTCTATGAACGGGTTGCGTTCCGGCCACAGGGCGGATGCCCAAATCATCCCCATGAGCAACACACCGGCTCCAGCCGCGGGACGCAGGGCCACGCCGAATGTGAAGGCTGCACCGATGCCGAGCAGCCCGAGCATGAAAAGCCAGTCGGCCCACCACGCGCCGGCCATTCCGGCGAACAAGTCGGCAAACGGGCCGCGTGTGCCGAACTTCAAGAAACCGAAGGTTGGGGAGCCACCGTTGATCCAGGCGGCTTCCCCGAACAACTGGATGGTCCCGTCTTCCTGACGGCCGGTTGCAAAGCCGAGCGCGAACACCTTGTCCAGAAAGGCCCACAGCATTGTGAGGCCAATGGCGATACGGACTACAGCGAGCGCCCTGCGGCCGGTGGCGACGCCCTCTGCGGTAGTGGTGCTAATCGGCGGTCGAGAGGTGGCGACGGCTTCTGCGGTAGTGGTGCTAATCGGCGGTCGAGTGGTGGTGAGCGTTGACATGGTTCCTCCTCTGCAAGCAAGCTGTCACTAGAGAGACGGACGAATCAACGCTGCGGGTGACACGGCTGGAGAAAACACCGATTACAACCTACCGGTCACTCTGCTCCCGAAGCTGGCAGACCGGCCAAGCGAACGAGATCGTCGTTGCCGACTCCGCCCGCCTCATAACCCTAAGCAGGGGTTTCACCTTCCGACAGGGGCTTTTCGACGAACGAGCCACCTTGTGGAACGTCCGCCGATGACTCCCCTCTGCAGCCTGCAACCCGATTGCAGCCCAACTCGGCAGGATTGGCGATACCCGGTGGGACAGGACGGGACGAGCACGTGCGAGACGCCATACACAGCAACACTCCCCGATGCTCGATGGGACTGGACAGTACGGGGATGTTCGGGTGTAGGTCCGGGTGGGCAATGCCAGCAACTCCAGGGCAGATGCCACGCTCCGGGCTCGCTCATTGCTTCGATAGGGGCCCGAATCCGTCAGGCCGCCTTGCCGGCGCGCTCTCGTGCTTCACCCTCGCCTTGGGGTCGATGATCCCGTGGTCGGCCTGGACGCGCTGCACCTGGTCGTAGGGGCCGACGACCGCCATCCTCGACTCAGGTGGAACGTGGACCGTGGGGCCCGGGTGCAATGTCACCACACCGGAGGCGTCCGTGAAGCTCAGCGTGGTCACGTGGTACTTGCCCCACAGGTCCCACACGGATTCGCTGATTAGCGAGGAGGCAGCAGGTACCCAGAATGTCGAATGCACAAAAAGGACATCACCCACGTAGAAGCTGTCCTGTACAGACGGATCAACGGCTGCCGCCGCAAAGGCCGGCGCGGCGAGTGCTGACGCACTGAAGGCCGCCTCGATATCGAAGCTGTTGACAATCTTCGACGCGAGGCCCTGGTCGAAAAGGCGCAGCACGATCCGTATGTCGGGGCGAACCTCGCGGGCATCCAGAGCGATCTCGACGTTGGAGAGGTCGTTGTCGGTACACGCGATGACGGCCGAGGCGCGTTCCAGGCCGGCCTTGATCAACACATCGGTCTTGCGCGCATCCTCGAAGAGAACGGGAATTCCCTGCTCTGTGATCTGGCCGACGAACGGGCCCGACGCGTCCAACTCGACAACGGTGAACTGGGTGTCGAAACGCTGCAACTCGCTGGCGACCCGATATCCGACCGTGCCGAGCCCGCAGAGGATGACATGATTCTGCATTCGTTTACTCCTCCGTGTGTACAGCATTGGGAGACGTTGCCGCAGTATGAAGTCCAGGATCGTGGCCGCGGCCAGAGCCATGACGAGGATGCGCACCATGGACAGGAACGTGACCATCACCTGCGTGTCGGCGTGGCGAGCCGGCAGGTCCAACAGGGAGTGATTCCCGCCGAGCATCAGCACCACGAGCATGAATGCTCGGGGCAGGTAGATACCTTCTCGCAGCGCGAGCATCACCGTGGCTACGGCGACGATCAGCACGATCGCGACTACAGCCTTCAACAGTGCACGACGAAGGGCGATGTTCCTCTCGGTCACCAGCGCAATGTAGCGGCAGAGCCCACCTCTGGTTCAGCCGTCAGCTCCGAGGACCCGGATGCGTGATCGGCGGGCTGCGTCGCTGTCCACCACTCATCCAGCTCAACGATGTCCTGGCCGCATACTCGCCAGGGTGCAGCGGGCCACGGGTGTCGAGCGGAGTCCGTTCAGCGGTTGTCTTCTTGACTTCGCAATCGGTCCAAGCCTCGCCGTTCTGGCACCAGTCCTCGCCGGTGCCACCGTTGAGACTGTCTGTTCCGCT
Source organism: uncultured Acidimicrobiaceae bacterium (assembly GCA_947258375.1). Lineage (GTDB taxonomy): Bacteria > Actinomycetota > Acidimicrobiia > Spongiisociales > UBA5794 > JAHEJX01. Next base: position 24,676 of record CAMYIJ010000063.1, on the reverse strand, counting down.
CTCGCCGTCCAGGAAGTCGTCGCCTGCGAGGCCAAAGAGACTGTCGTTGCCCGTCCCGCCCCATAGGTTGTCATGACCGCCCCCGCCGCGAATCGTGTCATCACCGCCGAGGCCGACAAGACCATTGGAACGATCATCGCCGGCGAGCACGTCGTTGTGTTGCGAGCCGACGATGCCCTCCACACTCTTGAACGAATCGTTGCCTTCGCCGGATGCGACGTTGGTCGCGAACGAAGCGTTGACACCCCTCGCGGCATAGTCGTAGCGCGCCACGTCAAAGCCACCGCCCCCCGCAAGCACGTCATCTCCAGCCTCGCCGGCCAGATCATCTTCTCCCGGGCCACCACGAAGGACGTCGTTGCCCGGTCCGCCGGTCACGAGGTCGTCCGAGCGTTCGCCCTCCAGAACGTCGGCATCGGCGCCACCGGCGAGGAAGTCCTCTCCGTCGCCACCTTTGATGGTGTCGCGGCCACTACCGCCTCTCAGGTCATCATGGCCCGCACCGCCTATCAGCCTGTCAGCGCCCTTCATTCCCAGCACCAGGTCATCGCCTCCGGCGCCGTTGAGTACGTTCTTACCGTTCGAGCCGGTGATGATGTCGTCGTGGTTCGATCCGATGGCGTTTTCGATCCGCCGCAGTGAATCACTTCCCGGACCAGTGGTGGTGCCGGCTGCCAGGTCAATGATGACGCCACCAGTGGCGTCTGTGTAGCTCACGGTATCTCGGCCCCGGCCACCATTGATCCTGTCGTCACCCTCGCCGCCCGTCAACCTATCGTTCCCCGATTGGCCGTACAACCTATCCGCTCCGGGCCCGCCCTTGATGGCGTCGGCGCCGCCGCCGCCGCAGACAATGTCATTGCCGCCTGCAGCGTCGATCGAGTCGCGGCCACCGAGTCCGGAAATAACGTCATCGCCAGACGTGCCGACGAGGTCGTCGGCTCCAGGAGTGCCGATGATCGTGGGAGCCCTCCCAACGCACGGGGCAACGTCTACCGGCAACGGGTCAACGAAGCACAAAGCGTCCGGCCCCAATAGGACGAAGCCCGCGTCGCCCGGGAGCACTTCAAACGCGTAAAGGAAGTCGCCGGGATTGCAGCTTGTGGAGAACGTTCCGATGCGCGCGTTGGTCACACCGTCGTACATGGCAATTCGGACCGGCTTCCAATAGCGGTCCTCAACGGGCGCGGCAACGTAGGTACGGGATCCGTCGGGCCGGATTGCAGGGAATCCCGCATCGACCAGGCCTATCTGGTCAAACGTCCCTGGATCCAGGACCTGGCCGTCACCGATGTGGATCTTGTCAGGAGCCACGGCAAGCTTCTGCGCCCGCCGAACCGAGCCGTGGTCGTCCTCGAGAACTATGGGCACATCATCAGCGGCCAAGTCGAGCTTGTAGAGAGAATTGGGACTGAAGCCCACACCAACGTACAGCGCATCCGCTCCATCCCACGCAAACTCGGGGGCGGCTCTGATGATGGTGTTAGACGCCACGCGGCGTGAGTCGCCGGTGGCCAGATCGAGCTCCACAATCCACGCAAACCCGTTGCTGCTCGGGTTGCCGCTCACATACAGCAACCCACCCACTCGCTGCAGCTCCCAGGTGCGCGGGTCACCGAGATCGCTCTCGATATCGTGGGTTTGCTCGACGCTTCCCGTCACCGTGTCCACGCGCACTACGGAACCGCCATCGAACAGGGCCACAAAGAGATCGGTACGGTCCGCGGACAGTTCGACCCCGACCGGTTCTCCAGGCATGTTCCATGTCGCAACCACCGCCCGGGTAGCGAGGGAAACTACCTTGATGCTGTTTGACGTCCGATTCGACACATAGACCAGGCCGGCCGAATGGTCGATGACGAAGTCGGCGCCACCACTCATCTCCACTTGATCCGACTGCGTCGGGGGCGACTCGGCTGCGATACCTGCAGCGAGTCCCGGCGCCAGGGCCACAAGTGAAACGATCGTAGTCAATAGCCACCTGATCGAATCTCTACTCCGGAACATGAGCCCTCCATGCTGTACAACCGTCGTCGTCAAGATCTCGCGGAGCGGTCGGCTTCTCCGACCGCTCCCTTCCGCATCGTGGATCGCGATCGATCCGACGGCTAGGGGGGATTACCCCCATGGGCTCATATGACTAGTCCGAGCAGGGGTTTTTGGAACCATCCTCGGGAATTCTCAAGTCGCCGCCGATATATGAATTACCACGATTCGGAGCTACGTAAGGAACATAGGATGTCTACGAACATGCAGGAGGCGTTTGCCCGCCTCGAAGCCCATCGAAGAGAACTCGAAGCGCAGATAGTCTTCGAGCTCGAAGCCAAGTACCTCTCCATTCCCGAGAGAACCTCCTCGATCATCGCCAGTCACGGCTTCAGCCCAACGCGGGCGAGCTTTGACAACGAAGAGACCACGTCCGGCAACGACAGTCACACGACGATCAGTTGGATCGAGGACGAGTAGGCCATCCGCCACTTCACAGATTTACTACGTAGCCAGGCATCCAACCAAGCGTGACCGTGCGCATCACAGAGACCCCGGAGTCAGCCCCGGGGTCTCTCTAATGGGAGAGTGCGTGGCGGAGTGCTCGCAGGGCTCGACCGCGATGGGAAATGGCGTTCTTCTCCGCCGACGCCATCTCGGCCAGGGTTCTGCCATCGACGACAAAAACCGGGTCGTAGCCGAATCCGGCCACACCTCTGCGCTCCGTCCCGATCTCACCTTCGAGAACACCCTCGACGACAATCTCTTCGTCGTCCGGCGTGACGAACGCCACCACCGAGCGGAATCGGGCCGTGCGATCGTCGCATCCGGCTAGCTCGGCGAGCAGTTTGGACACGTTCTCGGAATTGGTCGCCTCGGGCCCCGCGTAGCGGGCCGTGTGGACTCCCGGAGCGCCGTCGAGAGCCGCGACCTCGAGCCCGGTATCGTCGGCAATTGCGGGGAGACCTGTGTAAGCGGCGACGGCGCGGGCCTTGAGTAGCGCGTTGCCCTCGAGGGTCGGTTCGGTCTCCGCGACCTCGGGCCACACCTGACCCCGCACGATCACGACGCCGAGGTCGCTGAGCACTTCCTCCATCTCGGCGATCTTGTCGGGATTCTGTGAGGCGACCACGACCGGCTTGTCCAGCCTCACGGGCTCAGGCCCTCGCCTCGCGCTGTTTGCCGACCAGGCCGGCGATACCTTCTGCCGCCCGATCGACCATACGGTTGAGTTGGTCACGGGTGAACGTGCCGCCCTCGGCCGTGCCCTGGATCTCGACGAGATCGCCGCTGCCGGTCATCACCACGTTGCAGTCAACATCGACCGCCACGTCCTCGGTGTACTCGAGGTCCAGCAGCACCTCATCGTCGACCAGGCCGACCGAGACCGCCGCCAGATGATCCGTGATCGGGGACGACTCCAACACCCCTTGATCGACCAGCGTGTCCATGGCATCGGCGAGGGCGACCCAGGCGCCGGTGATAGCGGCAGTCCGGGTGCCGCCGTCGGCTTGGAGAACATCACAGTCGACCCGGGCGGTGATTTCACCCATCGCCTCGTAGTCGATCACAGCCCGCAGGGAGCGGCCAATGAGGCGTTGGATCTCCTTGGTCCGGCCGCCACTGATGGAGCGTCGCGGGATCCGCTCGTTGCCTGAACCGGGCAACATCGCGTACTCCGCGGTCACCCAACCCTTGCCCGAATCCCGCATCCACGGCGGAACCGACAGCTCGACCGAAACGGTGCAAAGGACCTTGGTTCGCCCCATTGCGATCAAAACCGAACCGGGGGTCATCTCTGTGAACCCGCGCGTGATCGTCACGGGACGCAGCTCGTCAACTGCGCGATCGACTCGTATTGGCTGGTCCGCTGTCATTCAGACATCTTCCTGTCGTGTTGTTGGCTCGATCTTGTACGCCTCACCGGGCTCCGCCAAACCGAGCCGCCCCCTGAATTCCTCCCCGGCCACCAGCAGGCTGCGCCGGGGATCGACGGTTTCGGGAATGTGGGTGAGCAGCAGGCGGTCGACTCCAGCCGCCGCGGCCATTGCCCCGGCCTGGCGTGCTGTCATATGGAACGGGACCGGTTCCCCCTCGTCATCGAGGCTCGCTTCGGCCAGGAGCAGGTCGATCCCGGCGAAGTGTTCCGTGACGAGATCGCTCGGTCCGGTGTCCCCCGTGTAGCCGAGTGTCGCCCCTCCCGAGGTCAACCGGTAGGCGAAAGCCGGCACCGTGTGATGGGCGGCCTGCACGGAGACGGACACGTCGCCGAACTCGAATGTTTCTCCCGGCTGGGCCTCGTGAAAGGACAGCGACTCGAAGAGTTGGTGATCACTGCTTCCTCCCACGAACCCCTGCAGCCGCGCAATAGAGCCGTCGGGGACGACGACCGGGATCCGTCGAGTGCTGTGACGGATGTAGGCCACAGTGTGCGCCAACGCGAAGATGTCGCTGCTGTGATCCGGGTGCATGTGGCTGAGCAACACGGCGTCCAGCCCCTCAGGGTCAACGAGTTCCAAGAGAGCCATGTAGGTGCCGGGCCCGGCGTCCATCCAGATCGTCGCCCCTTCCGAGCGGACGAGATACCCGCTGGCCGGATTGCCGGCCCGCGGGGCGGTCCCACTGCTGCCGAGGACCTCGAGCAGCATCAGGCGGTCCAACCGAGGAAGGCATCACCGAAAGAGACAATCGCCACCCAGAGAACCCCCGCCAGCACTCCCATGGCAAGGGGAATCCACGACGTCTGGCGCCATTTCATGATCGAGTAGATCGCCGTTGCGGCCCATGTTGCGATGATCACGGCAACCCCCGCCGGCGGGGCCACCAGGCCTGAGGCGAAGGCGAGAAAACCGAACACCAACTGCAGACCCCATCCGACCAGTGTGTAGAGGAGATGGCGCGGCGTCAGCTCCGGGCGCGATTCCTGGTCGGGCGTTGTCTCCATGTGGGCCAGGCTAGGCCGATCGATGGATGGCGAGTTCGGTGACGGCGGGGCCATCGGTGCGGTATGCCCTGATCGGAGAGCCGGTCAGCCGACCATTGCCGACCACCACTGTGATCCATTCGCCCCCGGGCGACTCGGCAACGTCGACGTTCGACAGGACGGCGTCACCGTTCGGGTGAGAGTGCCAGGCGCCGACGATGTCCCAACCACAGGCCTCGGCAAAGCGCATGGCGCCGTAATGCTCGTGCGGATCGATCGTATAGCGGGTCGGAGAGGCGTCACGGTTACTGAGACAGAAGACCATCTCGATGACCTCGCCTCCTCCGGCAAGGAGGCCACAGGCCTCGTTGGGGTGCGCCCATTCGGCGTGTGCCATCATCCCCGCCTGAATCTCGTCAGGGACAAGGAGGCTCTCGCCAAGGCCGAGGGCGACGCGGGCGTCACCGGCATCGGCGGCTTTCACCTCGAGCACCACTCGGTACTCCGAGAAGAATCCGGGATTGAGACCGCCCTCATCATCGGCGCGGACGTGCGCCCTGATTCCCTGGCTGTCGAGCAGCGCCCGGGCAACCTCGGCGTCTCCCCGGAAGAGGTACTCGGCGACTGCGACGGTTCCCTGTCCGGAGGTCATCCCGTGGAATCCGCCGCCACACTGCGGAGGAGATCGGCGAGTCCGGCATCACCCTCGACCGTCAGGTCTGCGATGCCGGCCCTTCCCCACAGCCAGCCGTCGAGGAGTCCGGCGGGTCCGGCAATCGAGGTCGTCGGCCGATCATCTGTTGCATCGATGAAGAACGTCGGCTCACGGTCGTAGACATTGCCGCGCGGTGACGTCCCGCTGAACTCCCCCACCCGGAGGCGCCAGGTGCGCCCGGCGTCCGTCTCGGTGACGGCAATTACCCGGTCGCTGCCGGAACTCGTGCTCCAATCGGGTGCGCCCGTCATCATCACGACCAGGATCTCGTCGATGCCGTCGGCGCCGAGAACGGCGTCAACCGGCGTCACCACATCATGTGCCAGCTCGGCATCGAGGCGGTGGATGACCGACTCGTGAGCCATCCGCCGCCGCCAGAATCCAACGCTCTGGTCGAGCGGATACCAGGTAGCTACCCGCGTGGCCGGATCCGCGGCTGCCAACACGTCGAGCATCTCGTCGGCCGTCTCCCGGAACCACGCCAACTCGCCGGAAGTCGGCGGCTCGATCGGCTCCGGCTGCTCATCGACCCACCCGTCACGAACGATCGTGGTCTTGTGGGCGTACACGACACCGGTATGAGCAACGAGGTCCCGCACGCTCCAGCCCGGACAGGAAGGCACAGCCGCGTCCACCCCCATCTCAGCAACCGCGGCGATGCGATCAGCATCCGCCCGCACGTGCGCAAGAAAGTCAATCACACGACGAGCTTAGGAACGGCGGCGTCGCAACGTCGGAGAGGTAACGCCTCAACGGTATGCGGGAGGGGACGATCCTTCGTCCCCTCGCACCGAATCGAGCGACATGTGCTGTCCATTCGGAAGTGGGGCGGCCGAGAGGCCGCACACATACGAAGCCCCGCCTCAAGGCGAGGCGAAGCAACTCGCTCGAATCCTGATTCGAGCGAAATCCTGCTTGGCTCGAAATCCAGACGCGTGAAACCCGGAGATACTTCATTGACGGCGAACGCCAATGCCGCGATAGGACAAGATCGCAGATCTCCGGGTTCCGGTGGTCCAAGTTGAAGTCGCTACCTGACCCGCGTGCCGCTAGTGCGGCGCCGCGAGGAGCTGCGACTCCTGAAAATCAGGGCCGTAGCTCAGCGCTCGGCCACCTCCAGAGTCCTAAATAAACCTAAATGCATTCTTGGACCACCTCCTTTCTCTGGTACGGACATACTGGCACAGGACGCGGTCAAGTTCCACGAATTCACCGAAAACCCGTCATTCCAAAAATTGGCTGGTGGGCGGAGCGTTCCTCCACATGGTTGAATCGTCTCCATGGATGTTGAACAGCAAGTCCGGGTTGCGGTCGCCGAATTGGGGATGGATCACGAGATGCTGCCGTGCGATCCGGATCTGGCAGACACAGCCGCCTTCTGTGAGCACTACGGATACGACCTCGATCGATCTGCCAACACGATCGTCGTCGCGTCGAAGCGACCGCCCGGCCACTACGCAGCGTGTGTGGTGCTTGCCAACACCAGGCTCGATGTGAACAAGACCGTTCGGAACCTCATGGATGTGCGCAAGTTGTCGTTCGCACCCGCGGACGTCACCGCTGAAGTCACCGGCATGATCATGGGCGGGGTCACCCCGTTCGCCCTGCCCGACGAGGTCCCGATCTACGTCGACGCTGCGGTGATGGAAAGGGATTGGGTGATCCTTGGCGGCGGCAGCCGCTCGCTCAAGATCAAGATCTCGCCGGAGGCCCTGCTGGTGGTGGGCGGCCAGGCGATCACCGGGCTCGCCAACCGCATACCGGAGACGTGATCAGATCGGGTCTTCTCGAATGAGGCCAACCGACCGGGTGGCGTCGTACAAGCTCGTGAGCTGTTCGCGGAACATCTCGAGCGGATCGTGGTCGGGGTCCCCGAGGAAATGACGCCGCGCCTCGTGGCGCCGATCCCGAAGCGGATCGTGCGTCAACGCGCTCTCCAGCACCGTCGCCACAAGCCGGGCATCGGGATCGAGGACGTACGCGGTGCGCGTCGTGGGAAAACGTGTGCCCAACTCGGCGGCGCTGAGCTGCATTGGGTTGGTGACGGCGCATGGTCTGTCCCACATCAGGAAGTCGGATAGAACGCTCGAGATGTCGGTCACGAGCATGTCGGTGTGGTCGAACCAGTCGTAGAGATCTACATCCGGGTGGAGGGTTGGCGAGGGGTGGTAGGTCTCAGCATCGCTGAGGAGCGCTTCGATTTCGCTCACCACGATCTTTGCCTCCGACCGGCGGTGGCCGGACATGGGATGCGGCTTGAAGATCACGCGGACCGCGGGGAAGTGCTCGCAGATGGCTCTGACCAGGTCGAGTCCCATCGCTTCGAGCGAGCTGTAGTTGGCCTCCTCGAAATACCCTTCCCAAGTTGGGGCGTAGAGGATCGTTGTCGGAGCCGACCCGCCGTTGTTGGTCTCGTCCAGCTCGGCGAGCAGGCGCTCGGTAGGCCCGACTCCGGAGTCGGCCGCTCGAGCCATGTCGCGCTCGATGGCGCGCAGCTTCGACGACAGCGGGGGGCGCCCGACAATGTCGAACCGATCGGCCGGGATCTCGACACCGGCGGCGGCATATCGGTCGATCCCGGCCTGACCCGAAACCCAGATCCGATCGTAGGCTCGACTGAACGGGCTGGCACTGCCGGCCTTGTCGCTGTCGCCATGGCCGATGAAGACGTGGCTGAGCCGGTTGTCACGCAACAGATGGATGTTGAGAGTGCTGTTGGCCGGATAGAGAGCGACGCGGGTCGATGGCGTGATCAGCTGCTCGACAAGCGAGTCGTCGGTCACGACGATGCCGGGAAGCCGATCGGTTTCTATCTCCGCGACGTCGTTGTGACGGAAAATCAGCCCGACTCGGCGGCCGGATTCCTCGAATGTGCGGAGCCACACGTTCACGGCGTAGAGAGAGCGGCGATGCCCGTTGAAATAGCAAAGCACCTCGGGGTCGTATGCTCGGAAGCCCTCGATGACCTCTTGGTCGTGATCTCCCAGCAAGAGCATCGGCCGGAATCTCCTGCAGCGAAACGCCGCCTCGGCCGCGTCCGCCAGCGCGGCCACGCCGATGACAAAGGCCGCCACCACGGCGGGTGCCAGCCTCACGTCAAATGCCGTCGGTAGCGTGAGCGCAAAGCCGGCACCGGCCACGGCCGACTGCAGGCTGAGCTCGGCGAGATCGCGGCGCCGCACGGCGGCCCGGGCTTTCGCCAGCCGATCGGCACCCTGATCGAGCGCTCCCAGCGGACGCAGGCGGCGATCGGTGCTCAAGCCGAGGATCGGGCTCCGAATCACCCGAATGCCGAGATTCGCCGCCAGCGCGACAACCGCGAATGCGACGAGTAGCGCCCCGTCCGCGCCGGCGGCGGCCATGGCTGCCACATAGAGCAGGATCCGCCATTGCGAGCGCACATCGAGGCCGCGCCTCCAATCAGTGATTCTCCGCTCGCGACGTGACGCCGGGAGAATATCGGCAGCCTCGATAACGGCGGCAGTCACGTAGCCGACTCCGGCGACAAAAGGCTCCCGCATCAGGATCGCGAGGGCCATCGCGGCGTATGTCGCGGCGAAGGCGTAGCTGACATAGAAGCCGGGGATGCCGAACAGCAGGCGCCGGTGCTTCAGAATCAGGCGCCAGGCGCTCTGCAGACGGGACATCCCGGGATTGTACTGCACGTGCAGGCGCGACCCTGATGCCCGGATGCGTCCACCGGGCCGGGCATCCCGCCTCCCCGTACTACACTTGAGTGACACCGGTCGGGCGAGCTGAAGCCCGGCCTTAGATTTGCGCCGGTCGGCTCCAGGAGGCCTCGTGGTACCCCGCATCCCTCGCCTCGTGCTGCACGTAGGGATCCACAAAACAGGGACAACAACCTTGCAGGTTGCCCTCGATTCCCTGCGCGACCAGCTGGCCTCCAATGGCGTAGCGCTCGTGACAATCGAACAAATGAAGCAACTCCCCCACGAGAGAGCCTGGAAGTCGCGACGCAAAGCCGATCCGGCGGAGTCACCCCTGTTCCGCCAAGAGCTGAGCGAACTCGTGAGCCGCGAGATCGATACGGTCGTGGCGGCAACTGGTGAGCCGGTCAAGCAGCTACTCATCTCCAACGAGCGTATGGTCGGCGCTCGCATGCCGAGCGAAGGCGACACTCCCCTCTTCCGCCCGGTGGCCGTGCCGTCGACACGGGAAATCATCGAGATCCTCCAGCCCGACAGCACCCATGTTGCGATCTACACGCGGCGCCAGGACCGCCTCATCGAGTCGTGCTACCTCTGGGAGATCCAGAAAGGTCTCTCCCACAGCGTGCACCAGCAATTCCCGTACCTCGACGAGCCGGTTCTGCACTACTTCGATCTGGTGCGCCGCCTGCAATCGATCCCCGAAGTCGGATCGATTCGAGTGCGCCCGTTCGAGATGATCCGGGCCGGATCGCTGGCCTACCTCGACGACTTCCTCATCAATCTCGACCTGCAGGGAGCTCTCGACTTCTCTGACTTCGACACCAACCCGGCAGCGAACCTGAGCTACTCGCAGCGCGCGCTCGACATCGCCCTCACCATCAACCCGAGCCTCGACACGAAAAAGCAGAAAGACGCCGTGCGCCGCCTCCTGAAGCGCCAATTCTCCGTCGACGCTTACGGGCCGGCCCGGATTCTGACCGACGAGGAGCGCACGAAGATGATCGAAATGTATCGCCCCGACAACGAGCGCCTGTTCGCGACATACATGCCGGACCTCCCCGTCGACGGCTACTCCTCCGAAGCCGACACCCGCCAGCTCGGCAAGGTCCTTAACCCAATCGCGGTGTAGGCAAACCCGATCTGGCCGAGTTTCGTAGGCGACGCACGAAGAGCCGCTGTTCCCGCACGCTGCTGCACTCGGCGAAGTGGTCGCTACTGCTCCAGATTCAGCGATCGGCGTGGTTCGCGTATGTGTCTCTCCGGAGGGGAGAAGGTCCCTGCGAGGCGCCCGCCAGGGCGCCGATGGAGGTAGAGGGACGCATCCTCACACGTGGCTCCCGTTTCCAAGGTGGTTCGAGCTCCAGGGGCAACAGATCCCGTGAACCGGGAGCCAGCTCCAGCTAGCGCCCCCCTCTGGCCCTGCGGGCCGGTCTCCCCCTCCGGGTGGAGCCATCGCGCGTTGGGTCCCTCTCGTTCGAATTCGAGCGACCTGCACGGTCGAATTCGGAAGGATGCCAACTCCCAAACAACGCGAAGCATCGCCATGGAGTTGCGCAGCAACTCCCAAACAACGCGAAGCATCGCCATGGAGTTGCGCAGCAACTCCCAAGGAACGCGAAGCATCGCCATGGAGTTGCGCAGCAACTCCCAAGGAACGCGAAGCGTTCCCGTGGAGGTGGGGGGAGTCGAACCCCCGTCCCACAAGATTTCAGTACCGGCATCTCCGAGCGCAGCCAGCAGCAAGGTTTCGGGCCTCAGGATGCCGCTGGCACATTTCCCTCGGCCCTAGTCAGAGTAAGTCTTGACTAGCGGCCTCCAACAGACCATCTAGCTGCGTCCTGTATTGCGTTGCCCGCATCCGGTGAGACAGGAACCCCCCGGGCGGACAGGCCGCGGATTAAGCGGCCAGTGCTACCTCTTGGTTGGCACTTGTGTTGTTTCCCGGCTTTTTACGAGGACTCCGGGGTACCTCGGCTCGCTTCCGCTACCTCAACTCTCATGGTCGATACCGTTTCACCCCCATCCGGGGCGGCCAACAGGTCCTGACCGGGAACCGGTTAGCCAGTTGTAATTGTAAACCGTTACGACACCGGGATTTGTTCCCGACGGTGACCAGCCGACGATGAGGCATTCCTCTGGTCCAGTGTGCGGGGGTGAGCGAACGGCGTTACACTCGCTCCTTCAAGAGGGTCAGAACCTCGGCTGCAAGCGTGCGGCATCCGGGTCTGCAGGGACGACAGTCAGTGGAAGGTACAGCGCTGGAGGGCGGGAGCTATGACCATTGGTAGGGAACACAGAGCCTATTACGCCGCAGGGCTCTTCAACGAGGGCGAACGGCAGTTCAACCTCAAGGTGAAGAGAATGCTCGATGAGCTCGGCTTCGTCACCTGGTTCCCGCAGGAGGATGCCGGCTTCATCGAGGACTACCTCGCCCAGGGCATGACACTCGACGAGGCGCGCCACCACATCTTCGAGCAGAACCTCGAGGCCGTGCGGGCCGCCGACGTGCTGATCTTCAACCTCGACGGAAGAGTTCCCGACGAAGGCGCCTGCATCGAGGCGGGGGTCGCGTTCGGCTGGGACAAGCGGCTCATCGGTCTCCAAACCGACTTCCGGGCAGTTGAGCCCGGCGGCAACAACCTGATGATCGACGGGGTGCTCCAATACGAGATCGCGAAGACCGTTGAAGAACTCCGCGAGATGCTCACGTCCGATGACGGGCTCACGATCGATCTGCGCGGCGAGACCCCGGTGATCGACATGCGGTCGGAGCACCGCTATGTCGCGGTGACCGGTCCTCTCGGTGCCGGCAAGACGACACTCATGACGATCATGCAGGAGCACGGCGGCTGGCTGACGCTCGAAGAGCCCAACGACGAGAACCCCTACCTCGACCAGGTATACGCCAATCCTGAGGATCTCGCCTTCCGGATGCAGGTGTACTACCTGGCGCGGCGAGGTCAGCAACACCACGCCCTCTCCGCCCTCGAGGGCCGCATAGTCCAGGAACGGTGCATTCTCGATGACGGTGAAGTGTTCTTCCCGGCTTATCACGCCGCCGGGGCCTACGGCGAACACGACCTGCAGACATTGATGGACATGTACCACGGTCTGCTGCCCGGTCTGGAGCTACCCGACCGGGTTATCGCCGTCGATGCCCCGTTCGAGGTGTGCCTGGAGCGCATCGTGAGCCGCGGGCGGGGTGGCGAGCAGCACCTCGATGAGAAGTTGGCGCGCGCGATATACGACGGATATCACCGTTGGTGGGATAGCCTGCCGGACGTGATCTGGATCGATTCCGGTTCGCTCGATCTTGCGAGCAATCCGGAAGACCGAGCCAGCGCACTGCGCACCGTGCACGAGGCGCTGGAAACGCCTACGTCCACGCCGGTAACCAACTAACCCGAGGCCAACGAACCTGAATTCAACGAAGCCGACTCAAGCGACCGCGATCGCGCTCGCGCTGATCGCTTCTTTCCTCTGGGCCAGCTCCTTCATCTATATCGAGTGGGGCCTCGAGGACATCGAGCCGATCACGTTTGCCGCGCTGCGTTACCTGATCGGGGCCGCCACCTTGCTGGCCTATTGGATCTACCGCGGAGGCCTCAGAGAGCGGACGGTCACGGGGGGCCCGGCGCTGGCGGTGGTCGGGCTCGGCATGCTGCTGTACACCGCGGTGCCCGCTCTGCAATTCCTCGGGCTCGACCAGACGGAGGCGGTGACGTTCAACTTCGTCTTCCAGGCCGGGATACCTCTCGTGCTCGCCCTGTCGGCCGGAACCATCCTCAAGGAGCACACCAGTTGGTGGGAATGGTTCGGCGTGGCCGTGATTGCCGCCGGGACTTGGGTGTTCTTTCCGATTCTTCCGGTGGGCGCCGACGCCCGCGGCGCCGCGATGGCGGCGACCGCCGCAGTGCTAATCGGCGGATCGAACTTGATTCAGCGCCGTGTGCTCCGCAGCCCGGGCACTTCGGCCCTCGAGGTGACGACCCTGTCCATGACGATCGGAGCGGTGATCCTGGCACTGATGGCGTCCCTGATCAACGACTTGCCGGAATTCACGCTCAACATAGTTGGTCTGTTGCTTGTGCTCGGTGTCGTCAACACTGCGATCGCGTTCTTCATCTGGCATCGCGCCATGCAGACACTGCGAGCGCTGCATGCCGGAGTGATCGCCTCTACCCAGCTCATTTTCGTGCCCCTCCTGGCCCGCTGGAACCTGGACGAGGACTTTGGCCTGCGCCGGGCCGCGGGGTCGGCCATCGTCCTGATCGGGATTGTCATCGTGCACTACACGCGGGCCGGAGCTCGCTCCGCAACCGACACGACCGGACCGGCTCCGGGGATCCCCATCGGCAACCCTTCCGACAAGCGCTAGTACTCGCGGCGGCGGGCGCGGTCCATCTCGCGCTTCTGCTCTCGCTCCTTGAGCTTCTGGCGCTTGTCGTAGCGGCGAATGCCCTTGGCCAGAGCCATCTCGACCTTGGCGAGGCCGTGGGTGAAGTAGATCGATAGGGGAACCAGCGTCAGCCCGTCCTGGGCGATGCGACCGGCGATCGAGTCGATCTCCCGACGATGCAGCAGCAGCTTGCGCGGGCGGTCGGGGTCGTGGCCGCCGCCACGGGCGAAGCCGTACGGCGCGATGTGCGCGTTGTTCAGCCACAGCTCACCGTCACGGACATCGCCGTAGCCGTCCTTGAGCTGCACCTGCCCGGCACGGAGACTCTTGACCTCGGAACCGACGAGCGCGATGCCGCACTCGTATGTCGAAACGATCTCGTAGTCGTGGCGGGCCTTGCGGTTGCTGACAACGACCTTGCGGCCGGAAGTGTCCTTTGCCATTCGGCACGGAACACTACCGACTGCGGAGACAAATCAGAGCGGCCGCGTAGCTAGAGGTACGCCGCAGGGTCCACCGGAGAGCCGCCGATACGCACCTCGAAGTGCAGGTGGGGGCCGGTGGCGAGACCCGTGCTCCCGATGTGGCCTATCACCTCGCCCGCCGCCACCTCGCTGCCGGCACCCACGAGGACCTTGGATTGGTGAGCGTAGAGGGTCGTCATCCCGCCACCGTGGTCGATGATCACAGTGAGGCCGTAGCCGCCGTACGCACTCGCCAGAATCACCCGTCCGGCCGCGCCGGCTTTGATCTCCTGGCCGTGCGGAGCCGTCATGTCGACGCCCGTGTGCATTCGCGTATATCCCAGGATTGGATGGAGGCGTGGCCCGAAGGATGAGGTTATCCGGCCCGGCACAGGTCGCACGAGAAAGCCCGGCGCATTGCCGCCATTCCCTGCCGAGCCCCGAATCAGGTTCTCGAGCCGCTGCTGTTCAGCGTCGAGTCCGTCGAGTTCCGATTCGAACTCGCCGATGAGGTCGTCGAGCGCCGCCAGTAGGGCGCGTTCGTTGTCAAGCTCACGTCGCACCGCGGCGGTACGGCTCTCCCGCTCGGATTTCAGTTCGGCCTGGACGAGTTCGGCGGCGGCCAGCTCCTCTCGAATCGAGTTGAGGCGGCGTTCTTGCTCCTCGATACGAGCCTGTTGCCTCACCTCTTCCTGGCCCAGCGCCTCGTAGCGATCGACGGAGGCGGTCGACCGGTCGGCAACGGTCTCGAGGAAGTAGATCGTCCGAGCCAGGTCGGTGACCTGAGCGGTCGCAATAAGTGTGGTCACCGCTTCACCCTCAGCCTGTCGCATGTACTGAAGGCGAACCCAATCCTGGGCATCACCCCGGCTCTGCTGCACTCGGCTACGGATGGCGGCTGCGGACTCATAGGAGACCTGTAGCTGTTGCCGGGTCGCGGCAAGGTCGGCCTCGTTGTCCGCCAGTGATATCCGGGTCTCGCGCAGCGCCGCGTCGGCTTCCTCGAGAGCGGCCTGCGCCTCCTGCAGGCGATCTCTCGCTTCGAGAATGGAGTTGACGAAGTCGGTACGGCCGGCTGCGGCTTCATCGATCCGCGCCTCGAGGTCTTCGATTCGGCCGAGGACCTCGGCCAGATCGTCTTCCAGATCGGCCGAGGCGCTCGCCGCCGGTAGAGCGAGCAGGCCAATCGTGAGGGCGACGACGACCGTGCGGCGCCGCAGCCGATTCATGTGCGGATGTAGCGATGCACCGTGAGGGAGATCGCCGAGCCGATCGCACCGACCGCCACGCCGAAGAGCACGATGAGCACCCCCCGCTGCCACAGGAAGCCGGGCGTCACCTCGAGGTCGATGAGCTGCGACGTATCCTGGATCTGGTCGAAACCGAGGCGATACGCCCCGTAACCCACAGCGACGGCAATCAGACCGCCTATCAGCCCTTCGAGCATGCCCTCGAGGAGGAACGGCACCCGCACATACCAGTTGCTGGCGCCAACGAGCTTCATGATCTCGATCTCTTCACGGCGGGCATACACCGCCATGTGGATGGTGTTGGCGATCAGGGCGACCGCGGCAACGCCGAGGGCGATGGCCAAAGCCCACGAGAAGACCTGGAGGCCGTCGCGCAGCGATATCAGCTGGTTGACGGCACCGCCGGCGCTGACCACTTTCAGAACGCCCGGGACGGCCTCCAACCGGGAGGCGATGCCGTCGTAGTCCTGCAGGTCCGCCGGGCTGATCCGCAGCGATGCGGGGATGATCGCAGGGTCTTCCTCAATGATGCTCTGGGCCGAAGGGTTGTCGGCAAAGATCACCTCAATCGCGTAGAGCACAGCCTCCGGCTTGGAGACGTAGGTCACCTCCGCGACGCCTGCCCATTCGGCAACCTCGGCCTGGAGACGATCGGGGTTGCGCAAGTCGTCGTCGAGGAACGCCTCAACCCGGACGTCCTCGGACCACTGCGCCGCATTGGAACTGGCGATCTCTCCGAACACGAGGGTTCCGTAAACGAGGAAGAGGGACACGAAAACGGCCAGCACGGCGCCAAGGACGACCAGGCTGTTGCGCCCCATGTTGCGCAGTGCTTCTCCGAGTACGTACTTCAGCCGACTCACGAGTCTTCCTTCTCCGACTCGTCTTCCATCTCAGGCCCGTCCTTCGCGTCGGACTCGTCCTCAACCCCGGATTCGACCTCCTCCCGAACGGTAGAGGTCTCGGCTGCCTCGGCAGCAGCCAAGCTGTCCGCCCCGTTGGGATAGCCCTCGTCGATCGGGAGCTCCGCCAGGTCGGCCTCAGCTGCGGCCAGTTCAAGCTCGGCCTGCGACTGCTCGGGTTCGACCGACGCAACCTCCGCACGGGCCGACACTTCGGCCATGGCTCGCTGTTCATAGGCACCGCGCGACTGATCGCGCACCACCCGGCCCCGCTCCAGCTGGACGACCCGACGTCGCATGGCGTCGACAATGGCGTGGTCGTGGGTCGCCATGACGACGGTGGTCCCAGTGCGGTTGATCCGATCGAGAATCCGCATGATGCCGACCGAGGTCGCCGGGTCGAGGTTGCCGGTCGGCTCATCTGCCAAGAGGATCAGCGGGCGGTTCACGAACGCCCGGGCCACCGAAACTCGTTGCTGCTCTCCACCGGACAGCTGCCGTGGATACCTGTCGGACTTGGCCGACAGCCCGACGAGCTTGAGCACCTGGGGCACCTGGTTGCGAATCAGGTGGCTGGGGCGGCCGGTGACCTCGAGGGCGTAAGACACATTCTCGTAAACGGTCTTGTTGGGTAGCAGCTTGAAGTCCTGGAACACCGTCCCGATCGAGCGGCGCAGGTGGGGCACTTTCCAGCTCGGCATCTTCGAGGCGTGTTTGCCGGCGATCCAGATATCACCGTTGGTCGGCTGTTCCTCCCGCATCATCAGGCGAATCAGCGTGGACTTGCCTGATCCAGACGGGCCAACGAGAAAGACGAACTCACCTTTGGTGGCGTCGAGCGATACATCTTTGAGTGCCACGACGCCACCGTCATACAGTTTGGTGACGTTCTCTAGCCGAATCATGCGCTTCTAGTGGCCCTCAATTGCGAAATGGATGCCGGGTCGGCCCGGCGCAGCTGAACGCCCCCGAAGTCCGCCGGCCCCGGATGGTACCAGTGGATAGAAGAAAGGAGTTGCTTCAAGCCTCAGAACAGTGGCCAGCTTGTCGGTACTCAAGTTGTCAGTACTCAGTATTCAGTATTCAGTACTCAGTACCGCGCGGGAGGGGCGATCGGGTACAGAATTGTTGCAGGTGTCCGGGGAGTTCAGAACTCAATACTGGATACTGAGTACTGGATACTGAGTACTTCTTTAGGCTCGGGCTCGGCGCCAGTGGAGGTAGGCGTCGATGAACCGATCGATGTCGCCGTCGAGCACCGCCGAGACGTTGCCAACCTCCTCGTCGGTGCGGAGGTCCTTGATCATCTGATATGGCTGAAGCACGTATGAACGGATCTGGCGGCCCCAGGCGGCCTCGTTCTGCTCACCGCGGATGGAGTCGATCTCCTTCATCTGCTCCTGGCGGGCGTGCTCGGCCAATCGGGACGCAAGAATCTGCATCGCCCGGTTCTTGTTCTGCAATTGCGACCGCTCGTTCTGGCAGGCGACAACGATTCCAGTCGGCAGGTGAGTGATCCGCACCGCCGAGTCCGATGTATTGACGTGCTGCCCGCCGGCGCCCTGCGAGCGATAGGTGTCGATCCGCAGATCGTCCTGTTCAATCTCAACGTCCGTGGTCTCGACTTCCGGGACAACATCGACACCCGCGAACGACGTGTGGCGGCGCGAGGCCGAGTCGAACGGGCTGATCCGCACAAGCCGGTGGACGCCCCGCTCGCTCTCGAAATTGCCGTAGGCGAAATCGCCCCGGATCGTGAGCGTTGCCGACTTGATCCCGGCCTCGTCTCCCGGCGAGATGTCGTCGATGACGTAGGTATATCCGGCCCGCTCGAGGTGCCTGGTGTACATGCGCAGCATCATCTCCGCCCAGTCCTGGGCATCGACCCCGCCGGCGCCGGCATGGACGCTGAGAATCGCCGGCCGGTCATCGTACTCACCGAAGTAGAGGCTTTCCCGCTCCAGGAACTCCATGTCGGAGTCCAGGGCGATCAACTCGGCAACAACCTCGGCGGCCGTTTGCTCGTCGCCCTCCTCTGTCGCCATCTCGAGGAGCACCGCTGAGTCGTCGAGGCGGGCTTCGAGACCGTGGACCCGACCGATCGTGCCCTCAAAACGGGCGAGGCGCCGCGTTACCTCGCGCGCCTCGTCCGGGTTGTCCCACAGGCCGGGGCTTGCCGCCCGCTCCTTGAGCTTCTCCAGCTCAGCTTCCTTGCCCGCGATGTCAAAGGAACCTCCGGGCGTCATCGAGGCGGGCGCGCAGCTCCGCCATCCGGGCTCTCGGGTCGAAGTCTTGGGGTACGGCATTCATAGCTCGGGGGATGCTAACCGTCCGCGGCCGGTTACCAGCGGCGGAACTCCTCGCCGATCGTTCGCAGCTGGTCGAAGAACTTGCTGAGTTTGCGCGGCACGCTCTCGGCCACCTGCACGAGATGCGGGTTGGCGACCGCATCGGCAACGCGAGCGATGCCGCGCCGCAGCTTCTGAGCCCACATCCGAAATCCCAGGAAGACGCCCCCACCGGCCAGCGCGGCGACGCCCGCGCCGACGGCAACGTTGTCGAGGCCGAACCCTCCGGCGTCGAACCCGGCAGAAATGCCCGCGGCGGCGCCACCCACCACGCCGCTGGCGATGAGTAGGCCAATCGCTATCTGCCGCAGGTTCGAGGTGTCGGCTTCGACACTGATCACCTGGTTGCCGACGGTGAGCGGCTTGATTGAGTCGGAGACGCTGCGGGCGCTGCGCAGCGAACCGTCCCCCTGACTGAGTTTGAGAGCGGTCTTGATCGCCACAATGGGGTTGCCGTCTTTGTGCCACGTGGCGCCCTCCATGTTGCCGGTGTGCTTGCGCAGGCCCTCGTTGGAGGTCATCCAGTAGTCGAGCACAGCCCGTACCCGATCCGGGGCCGCGGCCACGGTGCGGCTCTCGGCGATGAAGTTCGGCATGAGGTTGCGCGAGAGCCAGCCGGGATCTTCCTCTTCGATCCGCACCAGCTCTTCGGCCATCGCCTGCTGCAGGTGCTGGCGATCGATGCCGAGCTCATCTGCAATCCTCCCGAGCGCGTCGGCATCGATGCTGTCACGGCCCGGAGCCGTCGAATCCATCTGCAGCCCGATGGCCCGTTCCAGGATCCGCTCGACGTCGTCGCTGGAGAGCTGCTGCAATCGCTCGGAGACAGCATCCGGTACATGCTGCTCCTCCCACTCGGGAGCCGGCATTTCGCGATACGTCATAACAGACAAGGTACAACGTATCGCCCGTGACACACAACGGGCCTTTCGCAGCCCTCAGTTCGGCAATCGAGGCCGGAGGATCGAGTAGATGAACATCCCGCCGACCGCTCCGACCAGTGTGGCCAGGGCGGCGAACTCGCCGGCGCCGATCTGGGCGTATATCGGACCGGGACAGGCCGCGGTGATCGCCCATCCCACACCGAAGGTCAGACCGCCGTAGATGATGCCGCGCTGGTACGGAGGATCCTTGATCGGTACCTCCTCACCGGTGACCGTCGTCGCCTCGAGCCGTTTGATGAGCCACATCGAAGGCATCGCAACCACGATCGCCATGGCGATGATGATGTACATGTGGGCCTCTTCGAAGCGGAACATGGCGTTGATACGCTCCCAGCGGATCACTTCAGATTTGTAGAGCACACCGCCGAACGTCATGCCGAAGGCGAAAGAGGCGCCGTACTGCCAGGGCTGCAGCTCCGGGCCGGGAAGCGCTGTGGTTTCGAGTGTCTCCATCTCAGCTACCCGAGAAGACCAGGAACGACAGGCCCCAGGTTGCCACGAGGCCTCCCACGAAGAAGGCCACCGTTGCCACAATGCTCGGCACGTTGAGGTTGGAGATGCCCGTGATGGTGTGGCCCGAGGTGCAGCCGCCGGCATAGCGGGTACCGAAGCCCACCAGGGCGCCGCCGAAGCCGATCCGGACTATGCCGCCTGCGCTGTTTGCCTCGTCCGGCAGAAGCGGCAGCGGGTCCGCCGTGATCAACTGCGCAGCCACAAATGAGCCGGCGATCAGCCCGCCGACGAAGACGAGATTCCACGTGTGGTCCCGCCAGTTGTGCCGCCCCACATACACCGATCTGGCGTTGGGGGCACAGATGGCCCCGATGTGGCGAAGGCTCGACGACATGCCGAACCGTCTACCGACGACCAGATAGAGGCCGGGCACCATGAGTCCGATCAATCCGCCCGAAATCCACGGGCTCCACGAACCGGTCAGCGCGTCTGTCATCAATCCATCTCCCTTGGATCTGCGACTCGTGTCAGTCTTTGTTGTCGGCCTTCGTCAAGTGAGTGTCGTCCCAATGATCGGCGCCGGCCATCCGCGATCAGCTCACCATGTCCGGCACGCCACCCTTGGCAACCACGAGGATGTCGAGACCGAGATCTTCGAGAATCCCGGCCGCAATGGAAGCGCGGTTCCCGGTGCGGCATACCACCCAGACGGGTCGCGAGGCATCGATGGAATCGGGAAGGCCGGTGGCGAGGTCCGGCACGTAGCAGTGCACGGAACCCTCGATGTGGCCCGCCGCCCACTCCAGTGGATCGCGCACATCGAGAACCTGGGGGCCGGCTCCGTCGGCAAGGGCCATCGAGAGATCGGTGATCGAAGTCGCCTCGTAGCGGGCGAGCTCATTGCCCGCATCGCTCCACGAGGCCACGCCGCGCATCACGCCGACGACGTTCTCGAGCCCGATGCGCCCCAGCTCCACAGCGGCCGCCTCGGCGTCCTGGTTCGCGTCGAGCACGAGCGCAATCGGGGCATGGAAGTCGAGCAGCCAACCCGCCCACGGGGCAAACGAATCACCGATCTCGATGCCGATGGAGCCGGGAACATGGCCTGTGGCAAAGGCGTAGCGATCGCGGCCGTCGAGCACTGAGCCACCGGCTTCGATGTGCGCGGCGAGCCCGGCGGCATCCAACTCGGGGATCGTGTCGGTCTGGAGAGCGGTCGGATTATCGCGGTTGATGCCGCCCATGTACTGGTAGTAGGTGGGGTACGGCACCAGGCCCGACAGCTGGTTGTCGGCGAACTCTTCGGCGTCGGTAAAGGAGTAAAGCGGGTTCTCGGCCTTCTCGATGCCGATCGTCGATGTCGTCCGGCCGGCACCTGATGCCGTACAGAAGGACCCCTCGCCATGCGTGGGATAAACGCCCGTCCCGTCGGGAAGCTCCCCGAGCCGCTGTAAAGACCCGAACTGGAGTATGGCCAGCTGGCGCGCGTACTGCTCACCGAGCAAGTCGGAGCGCCCCGCGGCGCCGACGAGCAACGAACCGCCGGTGAACACGGCGGCCGGCTCATCCGACCCGATCCGAACGGCGTAGCTCGTGTGTGCCGGCGTGTGTCCTGGTGTGTGCAACGGCTCGATCACCAGGCCCGCCGGCCCTGCGATGGCCTCACGATGAAAGGCGGGCACAAAGGCGAATCCGGCTCCACTGGCTGCCGGCAACACGAGTTCGGCACCCAGCCTGGCTGCGAGGTCGCGCCCTCCTGAGATGTAGTCGTTGTGCATGTGGGTCTCGAGGACGTGCGTCAGGGTCAGGCCCTGCTCCTCCAGAATCTCGATGAAGCGGCCAATGTCTCGTTGCGGATCGACGATGATGGCGTGGTCGCCATTTGCGACGATGTAGGTGGCATCGCCGAGGCTGGCGGTCCGGATTCCTGTGACTTCCATACGTTGGCGCTCCCGGGATCTCAGCAGAACAGTTCGAATAGAGATTTGTCCGGACAATACGTAACACTTAGGGTATCCGCAAGTGGTTTGTTCGCGGGGCCACCACGACCGCGCTCGGGAGGAGCTAGACCAGTGAGCCGACCCACACCTTTGTGGCGCACCGTTCTCAACGATCTGGTCCGTCGTCTCGAGTCGGGTGAATTCGACGGCAGATTCCCCACCGACCGTGAGCTCATGGAGACCTATGAGGTCAGCCGGCACACCGTCCGCGAAGCGGTTCGCCTCCTCCAGGACGCCGGACGGATCACCCGGCAGCCCGGCAAAGGGTCGCGGGTCGAGGGCACTTTCGAGCAACCACTGGGTACCGTCTACTCGCTGTTCGAAAGCATCGAGGCGACCGGGGCGACGCAGGACTCTGCGGTCCTGACGAGAGAGATCCAAACCAACTCTCTGGCCGCCGGGATTCTGGGCCTGGACGAGACAGCCGACATCTTCTACCTGGAGCGCATTCGGTTCGCCTCGGGGGAGGCGCTCGCTCACGATCGGGCCTGGCTCCCCGGCCAGCTGGCGCGGCCCCTCCTCGACGTCGACTTCACGCATACGGCGCTTTATACCGAGCTGCGGAAACACTGCGGAGTGGGTCCTGAAGAAGGTGTCGAGCGAATCAAACCGACGATTCCGCACCCGCGGCATGCTTCCCACCTCGAGCTGGCTCCAGGAGAACCGGCGCTCGAAATCGAAAGGCGCACCACGGCGCGCGGCGCTCCGCTCGAGTGGCGCATAACACTGGTCCGCGGCGACCGGTACAACTTCCGGGCGGAATGGAAGGCCGAGGACACCGTCGTCGTTCCCCGCCTGGTAGCCGGATGACATGAACGTACTGCCGGCAGTGTCCTGGCTGCGCAGATACGACGGCGACCTATTGCGCGACGACCTCCGGGCAGGCCTCGTGGTTGCCGTGATGCTTGTCCCGCAGGGAATGGCCTATGCGGCGCTCGCCGGGCTGCCGCCGATCGCCGGTCTCTATGCATCCGTCGTGCCCCTGGTGGCCTACGCCCTTCTGGGGACGAGTGGCCAGCTCGCCGTCGGGCCGGTCGCCGTCATCTCTCTGCTCACCGCCAGCGCCCTGGCCCCGCTCGCCAACGGCGACATGGCCACGTACATCACTCTGGCCGGCGCGCTGGCGCTGATGGTGGGGGTCATCCAGATCGCCCTCGGCGTGCTGCGGATGGGAGCCCTCACCAACCTGCTGTCGCATCCAGTCCTCACCGGGTTCACCGCGGCCGCCGCGTTGATCATCGGGCTGAGCCAGATGCGTCCACTACTCGGACTCGACCTGCCCCGACCGGACTCCTTCCTTGGAGGAGTCGCCGATGTCGTGTCGCACCTGGCCGATACGCATACCCTGACCCTGCTCGTCGGCATCGCCGGGGTCGGCGTGCTGGTCGCCGGGCGCTTGCTGTTACCTCGCTTCCCGACTGCGCTGGTCGTGGTGGCGGCCTCCATCGGGATCGTCGGTGGGCTCGGGCTGGCGGATAGCGGCGTCGCGGTCATTGGAGACGTCCCGGGAGGCCTACCCGGCCTCCTCGTGCCGGACGTCACCTGGGACTCGACGCGCTCGCTGGCGCCGATGGCGTTCACCATTGCCCTCATCGGGTACACGGAGGGAATCAGCATCGCCAAAGCAATGGCGGCCAAAACGCGCCAGGAGGTGTCGCCCAACCAGGAGTTCATCGCCGTTGGAGCCGCCAACGTCGCGGCCGGACTGTTCCAGGCGTTCCCGGTGGCGGGAGGGTTCTCCCGGACCGCCGTCAACTATCAGTCCGGTGCCCAAACCGGAATGGCCACCCTGATCACCGCGGCGACCGTTGCGTTATCGGTGTTGCTGCTCACCCCCCTCTTCTTCAACCTTCCCAAGGCGATCCTGGCCGCGATCATCCTGGTCGCGCTGTCGAGCCTCATCGATATCAAGGCGGCGAAGACGATCCTCAGGGTGCGGCTCACGGACGGAATCGCCATGACGGCAACGTTCCTGGCGACCCTGCTCCTGGGGATCGAAATCGGCATTGTGATCGGCGTTCTGGTCAGTCTGGGCCTCTTCGTGTACGGCAGTGCCACACCACACATCGTCGAGCTCGGCCGCGTCTCGGGAACGACGACTTTCCGCAACGTGGCGACCTACACCACCATCACGGATCCCAAGCTCGCGATCGTGCGCCTCGACGGGCCTCTCTACTTCGCCAATGCCAACTTCCTGCGCGATCGCCTGCTTGCCCTGGTGGCGACGCGTCCCGACCTGCGCACCGTGATCGTCGACGCCAGCGCGGTCTCGGAACTCGACGGCTCGGCCGATCACAGCCTGCGCGACGTCATCGGCCAACTCGACGATCTGGGAATCCAGTTTCACCTGACCACAATCAGGGGCCCGGTACGGGCTGTGATGGCTCGCTCCGGCCTGCTCGATCAGGTCGGGAGGAATCGGATTCACGCCGATGTCGAGGCAGCCCTCGATGCAGCCGGGTTCTCTTTGCGCAGTCCTTTGCGCAGCCCCGCCGGCGACGAGGTACCAGACGCCGACCTGTTCTAGTGGTCTGTCGCACAATTAGCGGGCGCGTGTCTGCGAGTCATCAGCGTCATCTGGGTAGGACGCACAACGAAGGCGCATCAGTGCGATGCGTCGA